>JADHXT010000014.1 GCA_016782825.1 Candidatus Brocadiia bacterium
TGATGTCCTCTTCGGGCGTGGTGATGGGGGCGATGGCGAACTTGTCGACCAGCACGTCGAGCGCCGCCGGCGTGACGAAGGCCGGCAGGCTGGGGCCGAGGCGGATGTTCCTGATGCCCAAGTGGAGCAGCGACAGGAGGATCACCACGGCCTTCTGCTCGTACCACGAGAGGATGATCGACAGCGGCAGGTCGTTCACGCCGCACTCGAAGGCATCGGCCAGGGCCACGGCGATCTGGATGGCGGAGTAGGCGTCGTTGCACTGCCCGATGTCGAGCAGCCGCGGGATGCCGCCAATGTGGCCGAAGTCGAGCTTGTTGAAGCGGTACTTGCCGCAGGCCAGGGTGAGGATCACGCAGTCGTCGGGCACGGCCAGGGCCAGCTCGGTGTAGTAGTTGCGGCCGGACTTGGCGCCGTCGCATCCGCCGATGAGGAAGAAGTGGCGCACGGCGCCGGCCTTCACCGCATCGATCACGGCGCCGGCCACGTTCATCACCGCGTTGTGGCCGAAGCCCACGGTGATGGTCTTCTCCTCGCCGTCCTCGGCGAAGCCGGGCGCGGCCAGGGCCGCTTCGATGACGGGCGCGAAGTCTTTGTTGCCATCGGCGTCGGCGGCGAGGTGTGCCACGCCGGGCCAGGCCACGAGGCCGGTGGTGAAGATGCGGCCCTGGTAGCTCTCCTGCGGCTTCTGGATGCAGTTGGTGGTCATGAGGATGGCGCCGGGGAATGCGGCGAACTCCTTGCGCTGCTCCTGCCAGGCGCCGCCGTAGTTGCCCACGAGGTGGGGGTGCTTCTTGAGCCCGGGGTAGGCGTGGCAGGGGAGCATCTCGCCGTGGGTGTACACGTTGATGCCCTTGCCGGCCGTCTGCTGAAGGAGCTGGTCCAGGTCTTTGAGGTCGTGGCCGGAGACAAGGATGGCCTTGCCGGCCACGGGGGTGATACGCACGGGGGTGGGCTCGGGGTGGCCGTAGGTGCCGGTGTTGGCGGCGTCGAGGAGTTCCATGACGCGCAGGTTCACCTCGCCGCAGCGGAGGTTCATGCCCAGCAGGCCGTCCACGGTGGGGCTGTCGCTGGTGAGGAAGTCGAGGGCCTCGTGGACGTAGGCGTAGACGGCGTCGTCTTCCTGGCCGAGGATTTGCGCGTGGTCGGCGTAGGCGGCCAGGCCCTTGAGGCCGTAGGTGAGCAGTTCCTGGAGGCCGGTGATGTCGTCGCCGAGCGCCTGCTTGCGCTGGGCGATGGAGAGGGCTTGCGCCTGCTCGACGAGGCCGTCGATGGTGTCGGCGAGGCCCTTGTGCGCGGGGCAGGAGAGGTCCTCGGGTGTCTTGCCGGCATCGGCGCAGGCCTTCTGGTAGATGGCCTTGGCATCGGCGAGCACCTGCTCGCCCTTGCGGATGAGGGCGGCCAGACGTTCGGGGTCGAAGTTCACGTTGGTGATGGTGGTGAAGAGGGCTTCAACAACGAAGCGGTCGATCGTGGCGTCTTTGGCGCCGAGCTGGCGGGCGCGGTGGGCGTAGCGCCCGACGCCCTTGGCGACGTGTACGAGCACGTCCTGAAGCGCGGCGGTCGTGGCGTCCTTGCCACACACGCCCTGCTTCGTGCAGCCCGTGCCGTGGGCGGTCTGCTCGCACTGGTAACAGAACATCGAGAGACCCGAAGTACTCATTGCGGACTTCCTCCTTTCAAGAGGGGTGCGGCGTTCACTTGCCGCGGAGCATGGTCAAGATCATCTTGAACGGGCTGATGGCCTTGAGGGCGTGAGGCACGTTGGCGGGCATGAGCACGGCTTGGCCGGCGGATGCAGGCACCGCCGTGCCGCCGATGGTGAGCTCCACCTGGCCATCGAGCACGTGCACGAGGGCGTCGAAGGGCGCGGAGTGCTCGCTGAGGCCCTGGCCCGCGTCGAAGGCGAAGAGGGTGATGGTGCCGGCGTCGTTCTTGGCCAGGGTGCGGCTCACCACGGCGCCTGCGGCCACCTGCACCAGGTCGGCGAGATCCACGGCCGCCGCCGGAGGCAGCCCTCCGCCTGCGGCACTGTCGCAATTGTTCATACGGTGTCTCCTTTATTCGGTGTGTGCCACCACGCTGCCGTCGATGCCCACCACGGTGACGGCGACGGGCACGTCCACGCCGGCCTTGTCGATGGCCGTCTCGATGAGACGCTGCAGGCCGAGGCAGCAGGGCACTTCCATGCGGGCGATCTCGACGGAGTGGACGGCGTTGTTCTGGAAGATGGCCACCAGTTTGTCGAGATAGGCGTGGGTGTCGTCGAGCTTGGGGCAGGCGATGATGAGCTGCTTGCCGCGGAGCAGGGCGCTGTGGAAGTCGGGCAGGGCGAAGCCCACGCAGTCGGCCGCGAAGAGCAGGTCGCCGCCCTGGAAGTAGGGCGCGCTCGGCGGCACGAGATGGAGCTGGAGCGGCCAGTTCTGGAGCGTGGAGGGCGTCGAAGCGCTGGGCTCGGCTGCGGGCGCAGCGGCCTGGGGCTGAAGGCTGCGGGCGAGGGACCCCGGGCAGCCGCCGGCCGGCGCGGGGCGGGGCTTGGCCTCGGCGTGCTTCAGCCGCTCGACGTGCTGATGTGCGGCGTGGATGTCGAAGGAGTCGGCCTCGCGCTCGTCGATGGTGATGGCGCCTTGGGGGCACGTGCCGAGGCAGGCGCCGAGCCCGTCGCAGTAGATGTCCTTCACCAGGCGGGCCTTGCCGTCGATAAGCTGGATGGCGCCCTCCTCGCACGAGGGGATGCACTGGCCACAGCCGTCGCACTTCTCTTCGTCGATGTGGACGATCTTGCGGGTAGCCATCGGGAATCTCCTTGAGCGGAGCCAGTGTGGTTTCCTGTCACGCGGTGGAAGGATACCACGGGTTGTCCGACGGCGCCTTGACTTAGGTCAAGGCCGCGCAGATTTCCTCATGCGTGGGATGTCTGTCGGAGTGAGGTAGGAGGTGTAAGCGAAGGACAGACAACGAGTTACACGGCCACTGGGCCAGGACTATTTTCCGTCCAGCTTCATCCCTGCGGCGAGGGCCTGGAGGCCGTCGCGGTCGGTGATCCACACGCGCTTGCCTTTCGTGCGGATGGCGCCGAGACGCTGCATCTTGGCCAACGTGCGGCTCAGCGTGGCCGCGATGGTGCCCAGACGGCTGGCGAGCATCGTCTTGGTCGTGTCCAGCTCCACCATCCTCGCGCCCCGTGCACGCGCCGAGAGGTCGAGGAGATGCTTGGCCAGCCGCGCCGACACCTCTTTGAGCGCCAGGTCGTCCACGAGCTGCACGAAGTGGCGCAGCCGCACGGAAAGCACGGCGAGCATGTTGAGGAGCAGCTCGGGGCGCTTCTTGCCCACCTCGAGGAAGCCGTGCCGCGGCAGATAGAGCGCCCGCAGCGCCCCCACGGCCATGGCGGTCGCGGGATACTTGCCGCCCTGGAAGACGGGCACCTCGCCGCAGGGCTCGCCCGGCCCGAAGACGTGCAGCACCTGCTCGCGGCCGTCCGTGCCGAATCGGCACACCTTGGCCTTGCCGCTCACCACCACGTAGAAGCCCTCGGCCTCGCCGCCGCGCACGAACAGGCTCTCGCCATCCCCATACTCGCGCAGCCGCGCCACGCCGGCCAGCGCCCGCAGCTCCTCGTCGGCCAAGCCAGTGAGGAGCGAGCAGCGCGCCAAGTGGCCCGCGCGCGCGTCGGCAGTGGACTGCATTCGCTTCACCGGCGCTCCAGCTACTCGATTTCCTTGATGCGCAGGTTCTTGAACTGCACTTCGATCGGGCCGCCGGAATGAATCTGGGGGGCGAGGATGCCGCTCCGCGCGATCTGGGCGTCCTTCTCCGTGTAGTCCACCATCTTCACGCCGTTGATCGACATGACGATGCGGTCGCCGACGGCGCGCACCTCGTAGGCGTTCCAGCCCTTGGCCTTCACGGCCTTCTTGAGGTCGGCCGGCGTGGGGCGTGCGAGGGGGCGGTTGCGGCGGGCCTCGTCGTAGAGCGTGCCCCACCAGCCCTGGCCGACGTCGGCCTGGTAGCCGCTCACCTCGTGGGAGTTGGGCACGCGCTTCGAGCGGAACTGCACGCCGCTGTTGCCCTTGCCACCGATGAGGCGGATGTCGAACCGCAGGATGAAGTCGCCATACTCCTTCGTCGTGGCCAAAAAGTCGTTGTGCTTGATGCCGGGCGAGCGGCCGATGAGCGCGCCGTCCTCCACGATCCACAGGGTGGCATCACCCTGCCAGCCAGTGAGGTCCTTGCCGTTGAAGATCGGCACGAAGCCATCCTCGGCTTCGGCGGCGAAGACGGCCCCACAGAGCGTCACTACCCCGGCAAGGACATGCGCCAGCCTCATCGTGTTCTCCTTACGTTGTGCCTGGGTGCCACGCGGGGCGGATGTGACGCCGCCAGAGCCCGAGCACGGCCCGGGCGTCGGCGTCTGTCAGCCGACCGATGCGTCGCGTCAGGAGCTTCTGTTCCATCGTGTTCAGCCGGCCGAGCCGGCAGGTGGAGGGGCGTACGAGGCCCTCGCTCTCCCAGTCCTCGAGGAGGAGGTCCCTCGGACCGCGTGGCCGCGCGGTCGTCACCGCGCAGACGACGCAGTCCAGCCCATCCAACCAGAGGACGACGACAGGCCGAACCTTGTCGGCCTCACCTGATGTGAAGGGGATGCGAGCGAGGCAAACGTCACCGGGCACGATGCTCGTCGTAGTCGTCATAGATGGCATCTTCGTCCGAGTAGCTGCGGAGGAATCCCTGGTAGGTGAGGTGGCGCCAGTCGGCGTCCTCCTCCGTCTCCTCGAGGATCAGGATGACTCGTGCATGTGCCGGCACGGACAGCTCGGCCGCGATGTCGCCGGGAATCTCCAGCGCGTCGGCCTTCTTCAGCTCCGTCTCGAACTCGATGGTACGCATGGTGAACTCCTGGCTCCCCAACGCCACTCTACCACGATGGCTCTCGCCAATCAACTGTCAGGCGAGGGCGGGGCAGGGGAGAGGCGGAGACCGTCGAGTCGGCTGCCGTCGGGCTTGGCCAGGCGCGCGCAGAACTGCCACGGGCCGGTGGCCTGGGTGATCTTGAGGAGCAGAGCGTTCCAGCCCTTCCGGAGCGCCACGTTGGCCTTGTACTGCCCCGGCGTGCAGGCGCCGCCCACGTTGTGACCCATGACGAGCTTGCCGTTGACCCAGGCCTTGTTGCCGTCGTCGCTGCCGACCTCCAGGCGGGCGGGCTGTGCCGTGGGCGAGTGGACCCAGGTGCGGACGTAGGCGGCGCGGTGCTCGCCGCCGCACGCGGCCAGGAGGTCGAACACCCAGGGGCGGCGCGGTTCGGGGCCGAGGGGCAGGGGCTTCCAGGTCGCGTTCGCCGCGTCGGGCGTTTCGGGTGGGTAGGCTCTGTTGAAGGCGCCCGAATGGTCCTCGCCTGCGGTGAAGCACGGGCCGGCCACTTGCCAGGCGGCGAGGTAGTCGCCGAGGCTCTGGGCGAGGCGGATGATGGCGGCGGCCTGGCGCTTGAGGGCGTCGTTCTTCGTTCGCGCCACGAAGGTGCGCATCGCGGCGGTGGCCTCGGCGGGATAGGCCCCCACGATGCCATGGCCGATGGCCACGAGGGCCTGCTCGGCCTCGGCACGGACCTCCCCGTCGGCCAGGAGCGCCTGCACCAGCTTGGCCGCGCCCGGATGCTGCACGATGGCGAGGCCCGAGAGGACGCGCCTCTTCTCCGAGGCCTGACGCGCCTGGCCCAACAGGTCGGCATACACCTCCAGCGTTTCCTCGGCGGGAACCCCGCCCGAGCGGAGCAGACGCACGCAGCCGCGGAGTGCGATCACCCGCAGCACTTTGTTCTCGGTTGTCTTGTAGACCTCGCGCAGCGCGGGGATGGCAGCCGTGGTGGGCCATTCGGCGAGGGCGCGGATGGCAGCGTCGCGGACCATGGGGTCGGGGTCGTTGCGGGCAGCGGTGACGGCGGCCAGAGCCTTGGCATTGCCGATGCCGCCGAGCACTCGCAGGAGCGAGGCTTTGGCTTGGCTGTTCTTGACGTTGGCCAAGGCGGCAAGGACGCCATCGGCTTGGGCGTCGGGCTGGGGGAGCTTGCGAGCCGCCGCCACGACGGCCAGCTCGGCGTCCCGGCGTCCGCCGGGTCCCTCCAGCGCCACGAGCAGTCGCACCAGTTCTGGCGTGTGCTCGGCACGCGCCAGCGCACTCAGGGCTCGGAAGGCGGCCCTCCGCGTTCTGACATCGCCAGCCGCCGCCTGCTCGAGCAGCGGGGGCACCGCCGACGGCACGTTGCGATCCTGGAGAATGACGATGAGCTCGGGGCGGGCAGCAACGTCCGCCGCCTGCATCACGGCGATCAGCGCGCGAGCAACGTCCTGGCCAGCCAGACGCAGGAGGCCGGCTCGTGCGGCGGCTTTCTCGGCGGGCGTCTTGCCTGTGGCGATGGCGGCGGCGAGCACCTTGACGACGGACGCGTCGCCGATCTGGCCGAGGCCCGTCACGGCGGCGGTACGCACGGCGGGGTCCGCGGAGCCCGCGGCCGCGATCATGGCAGGAAGAACGGCTGGATCGGCGCGTGTGACGAGCGCTCCGATGAGCAACGCCTGAACTGCCGGCGGCGCCGCGGGCAGCACGGTGGCAAAGCGCTCGGTGATGGCTTCGCCTTTCAGGCGCCCGATGGCGGCAATGGCCGCGGCCCGCAGCATGGCGTCGTCGGCGCGCAGCGTGGCGATGATGAGCGGCACGGCGTCGGAGCCGCTGGCCTCGATGAGGCCGAGCAGCGCCCCCCGCCGCACGTGTTTGCCCTTGGCCGAGGCGAGAAGCTCCTGGTAGATGGGCTTGGCCGCGGCGGCTTGGCCGTCGGCGACGAGCCGCTGCGCGCACTGGAGCCAGGCGTTGGTGGCCGCGCCGCGGAGCTTCGGGTCCACGGCGCCGCGGGCCTGCTTGAGGGCACCGGCGGCCTGGGCACCGCTGATCTTGCCGAGAGCGATGAGCGCGGCCTCGGCCACCTGGAGATCGGTGTTCCGGGTGAGAGCGTGAAGAGGTGGGACGCTCTTCGCGTCGCGCCGCTCGCCGAGCTGGCCGACGATGCTGGCGAGAGCCACGCCCTTGGCCTGCGCGAGCGCCGCGCGGAGCAGGGCATCTGCGTTGGCGCCAGGCTGGGTGCCGATGGCGTAACAGGCTATGTGGGTGGTTGTGTCGTCGAGCAGCAGGGGCCGCAGGGCGGCTTCGGCCCCGTCCGTGCCGAGGACCCAGATCTGCTGGCAGACGAAGAGCTTCAGGTCGTGCGGCGTGTTGGCGGCGAGGAGGCCGGCGAGCTTCTGCTGGAGGCGTTTCTTTGCCTCGGGCTGCGCCGCGGCACGGCGGATGAGGACCTCCACCTGGCGCAGCGCGGCCGCTGGCTTGCCGGAGTCGTAGCCGGCGAGGGCGGCCACGGCGCGGTCCACGTCGTCGGGCGTGACCGGCGGCTCGGCGGCCCGTGCGGCGAGCGCGGCGACGAGGGAGAGCAGCAGGGCGAGAGGCGTTCTTGAGCGGAGCATTCGGGGTCTTCCTGGCTGGGCTGGGTGGATGTCAGAGAGCCCACGGCGCGCGGTAGGCGCGGGAGATCATGCGGTTGGCCTCGTCGTCGCCGACGAAGCGCTCGGCGCTCGGGTCCCATTTCACTGGGCGGCCGAGGCGCAGGCCGATGTTGAGGACGTGGCAGATGGTGGTGGCGCGCTGCGCGCTTTCGGGATGGCAGACGGTGGGCTGCCGGCTCTTGATGCAGTCGAGCCAGTTGCGCACGTGTCCGCCGGTGTGTGCCCAGCTTCGTGCGGCGACGGCGCGCTGTTTGAGGATGGACGCGGGGCTGGCGGTGATGAGGTTGGTCTGGTCGTCCACCTGGATCCAGCCCTTGTCGCCGATGAAGCGGATGAAGCGATCGGCGAAGGCGCCCTGCGACTGCATGAGGAGCTTCACGCCGTCGGCGTAGGTGCAGGTGATGTCGGCGGTGATGGGGGTGTCGGAGAAGGCGTTGAGGTCCCACGTCGCCGTGCCGCGGTACTCGACGGGGCCGGTGTCGTCGCTGTCGTGGCCCCACTGGGCGATGTCGGTGTAGTGGCAGCCCATGCCGATGAGCGGCCCCGCGCCCGTGTCCCAGAAATAGTTCCATCCGCCGACCCGCGCGTTCGTGTAGGGGTGCCAGGGCGTCGGGCCGAGCCACATGTCGTAATCGAGTCCCTTGGGCACGGGCTGGGGGGCCTGCGGGCCGATGCGGGGGCCGGCCCACATGCGGGCGTGAATCGTGTGGAGCTTGCCGATGGCTCCCGTGCGCACCGCCTCGTTCTGGAAGCGATAGGAGTCCACGCTGCGGCGCTGGTGGCCGGCCTGGTAGATGGTGCCGAAGCGCTTCATCGTGTCGGCCATGGCGCGGCCTTCGGCGATGGAGAGGGAGATGGGCTTCTCGGTGTAGATGTCCTTGCCGGCGCGTGCGGCGTAGATGGAGGCAGGGGTGTGCCAGCGGTCGCCGGTGGCGATGAGCACGGCGTCAATGTCGTCGCGGGAGAGCAGGTCGCGGAAGTCGGGGTAGTCGCCGCAATCGGTGTTCTTGTTGTGCTGGTCCACTCGTGCCTTGGCGGCGTGGCGGCGCGGCATGTTGCAGTCCGACACGGCGAGGCACCGTGCGTCGCCGAAGGCCATGAAGTGGCCGAGGATGGCGCGGCAGCGGCCGCCGTAGCCGATGACGCCGAAGGTCGTGCGGTCGCTGGGCGCGGTGGCGCCATCGGCGCCGAGGGCCGACGAGCGGACGAGACTCGGCACGGCCAGCGCGCCGCCGAGCGACGTAGCCACCATCTTGAGGAACTCGCGGCGGCGGGCGGTTCGGTCGGGCATGGGCTCTCTCCTTTGTGTTTCGCGGAACCGGCTGCTTATAGCACGGCCCGTGCCTGTAGTCAAGCCGGGCGGCGGCGTGAGGAAGGGATGAACGGAGGAAGATGGCCGGTGTCTCCACCCATCCAATCATCCATTCCTCCAACTCCCCCACCCGCTCTCGCTTGACACGCGCGGGGGCTTCTGGTGTTCTCTCTGGAGATGTCGCTCACTCACGAGGAGGCTGGACATGCGACGACTGGCCGTGGTGGTGTTGGGAATCGCGCTGCTCGCGTGCAGCACGGAAGCCGTGGAACTGGTCCGCGACGGCCGCGCTGTGGCCACCGTGGTGGTGCAGCAGCAGTCGGGCGCCAAGCGGCAGCGCCGGCGGAGCTTCCCCGGCGACGATGGTGCCGCGGCCAAAGTGCTCGTGGAGTGGGTGAAGAAGATCACCGACGCGGAACTGCCCATCGCCTCGGAGGCGCCCGAGGGGCAGCCAGCGGTGTTCGTCGGCGCGGCGGCCGTGGCGGCTGGCCTGAAGCTCGACGGCATCGCCAGCCCCACGAAGGAGGGCCTGCGCATCGTGGCCGACGGCCAGCGGGTGCTCATCGCGGGCCAGAGCCCGACGGCCACGCTCAAGGGCGTGTGCTGCTTCCTCGAGAGCCTGGGCTGCCGCTACTTCATGGACCACCCGCTCGGCGAGGTGTTCCCGCGGACCAAGACGCTCGCTGTCGGCGCGCTGGACATCACGGGAAAGCCCGGCTTCCGCTATCGGCGCATCTGGGGTTCCACGTGGAGCGGCGACAACCTGTGGAAGATCTGGAACGGCGCCGGCGGCGTGCCTATGGGAATGCAGCACGCCTGGGGCGGGATGTTCGACCGGACGCTCTTCGACCAGCACCCCGAGTACTTCCGCATGGACGCGGAAGGAAAGCGGCAGCCGAGCGACTGGCTCTGCACGTCGAACCCCGAGGTGCGCCGTCTGTTCGCCGGCCGCGTTGCCGCCGCGGTGGAGAAGGGCGCCGGCAACCCCTCCATCTCGCCGCCCGACGGCCGCGGCTATTGCCAGTGTGCCGCCTGCAAGGCGCAGGATGACCCGAAGTCCCTCGAACCCTCCTCGGGCACCGTGTGTGTGACCAACCGCTACGTGGACTTCTTCGACGCCGTGGCCCGTCGCGTGGCTGCGAGGCATCCCGAAGCGATCCTCGGCTTCTACTGCTACGCCGACTACACCCAGCCGCCCTCCGTGCGGCGCAAGCTCTCGCCCAACCTGTGCGCCTGGATCGCCCCCATCCGCTACTGCCGCTTCCACGCCATCGGCAATCCCCTTTGCCCGTCGCGGACGCAGCTTGCCGAGCTGATCGACGGCTGGGCCGCGTGCGTCGCCAAGATGGGCTACCGCACCTACAACTACAACCTCGCCGAATGCACCGTCCCCTACTCGAAGCTCGCCATCTGGAAGCACGACGTGCCCTATCTCAAGGCCAAAGGCTGCATCGGCATCAACCTCGAGACGCTCCACTCCTGGCACATCTACGCCCCGCACATCTACCAGAGCATCCGCCTGGCCTACGACCCCGACGCCGATTCCGACGCGCTCATGGCCGACTATTTCGCCCGCTTCTTCGGCCCCGCCGCCGGCCCGCTCGTGAAGCGCTACTGGATGGGCATCGACGAAGCCTTCGTCACGGTGAAGTGCCACGCGGGCAGCTTCTTCGGCGTCCACTGCGTGTACGCGCCGGCGTTTCTCAAGCAATGCCGCTCGCTGCTCGACCGCGCCGCCGCCGCGGCCAAGGGCAACGACCAGCACGCCGCGCGGGTGGCGCTCTTCTCGGAAGGGCTGAAAAACGCCGAGGAGTACATCGCCCTGCGCGAGGCGATGAACCGCGGCGACTTCGCCCACGCCAAGGCCGTGTACGGCCAACTGCTCGCCCGCAACGAGGCCCTCGTGAAGCAGCGCCTCTCGAACCACTACACGCCCCGTTACATCAAGCGCTTCCTCGGCAAGGTCATCGAGGCGGGAGCGGCTGCCGTGGCCCCGCCCAGCAAGCTGGTGGCCGTGCTGCCCGACCGCTGGCGCATGGCCTACGACGAAGCGGACGAAGGTGTCGGGAAACAATATGCCCTGTCGGAATTCGACGACTCGGCTTGGCGCCAGGTGGCCACCTACAGCGCCACACTCGACGAACAGGGCCTGCCCGACCGCAAGACCATCCTGTGGTACCGCACGCGGTTCGCCGCACCGAAGACGGCGGATGGCAAGCTCGCCCTCTTCTTCGCCGAGGTGGACGGCGCCGCCACCGTCTACGTGAACGGCCAGAAGGTGGGCGAGCAGCCCAAGAAGCGCCTGCCGTTCACGGTGGACGTCACCGAAGCCGTTCGGCCAGGCGCCAACGTGGTGGCCGTGCGCGTCGACCACTCGAACATCACCGAGCTTTTTCTCGGCGGCATCATCCGCCCCGTGCTCCTCGTCGAGACACCCAAATAGGAGAACGCCGTGAGGCGAGCATGGCTTGTCGTGCTGCTGGCTGCAACCACCTGCGTGGCCGCGACCAACGGCCGGAACACCGGCCCGTGGAATCTCGCGGAGCTTCGCAAGGTGCCCAAGGCCGACTGGCTCGAGGACGCCGGGCCGCTGCGGTCCCTCTATTACGCCGGCGAGCCGCTCGACGGCAAGCCCACCCGCGTGTTTGCCTACTACGCCGTGCCCGACAAGCTCGAAGGCAAGGCCCCCGCCATGGTGCTCGTGCATGGCGGCGGCGGCAAGGCCTTCCCCGAATGGGCCACCCTGTGGGCGAAGCGCGGCTACGCAGCCCTGGCGATGGACCTCAGCGGCGACGGCCCCGACGACAAGCACACCCCCGACGGCATGCCCGACCAGGGCCACCACGACAAGTTCTTCACCCTCCCCAAAGGCACGCAGAACACCTGGCCCTACCACGCCGTGGCCGCCGTCGTCCGCGGCGCCTCGCTGCTCGCCGCACAGCCCGAGGTGGACCCCGAGCGCATGGGCATCACCGGCATCTCCTGGGGCGGCTACCTCACATGCATCGTGGCCGGTCTCGACGACCGCCTGAAAGTGGCCGTGCCCGTCTACGGCTGCGGCTTCCTCGACGAAAACAGCACCTGGCTCCCTATCCTCCACAAGCAACTGCCGCCTGAACAGAGCAAGGTGTGGGTCGAGAACTTCGACCCCTCGAAGTACCTCGGCCAGGCCAGCATGCCCATGCTCTGGGTGAACGGCACCAACGACTTCGCCTACCCGCTGGACAGCTACCAGAAGAGCTACCGCCTGCCGAAGGGGCCGAGGAGGCTGTGCGTCACCGTGCGCATGCCCCACGGCCACCCGTCGGGCTGGCGCCCCGTCGAGATCGGCCTTTTCGCCGACGAGCATCTGCGGAAGGGAACGCCGCTCCCGAGGGTGGGGCCCATGGAGGTGCGTGGGAACATCGTGACCGCAGAGGTCGTGTCCCAGACACCCATTCAGCAGGCGGTCCTCCACGTGACCACCGACACGGTGACCTGGAACAAGCGCAACTGGCGCGCCCTCCCCGCCGAGTGCGCGAAGGGCGTCGTGCGCGCCACGCTGCCCAAGGCGCGCCCCCTCGCCTTTTTCCTCACGGTGACCGATTCCCGGAAGGCCACCGTGAGCGCCGAACACGCCGAATTGCGCTGAACGCACAGACTCCGAGCGCGAGACGCGCCGCGCGGCGGATTCCTGGCACAAGCATAAGTGCTTGCCAGCCAATGCGTTAGGAACGCATTTCATTTTTTCCTTGACAATTCGGCGGGACGGCGTATTGTAGATAGTGGTGTGGTCTCCACTCCGTACGGTACCGGAGAAGCCTGCCTCTTGCATGGTGGGCGATGTGGCAGGCTGGTGTGACGGCATAAGGAGGGCGACATGAAACACTCAGGCAGAAGGCTGACGCTGGCGCTTGTTGTGGGTATGGTGCTGATGCCTTGCTTGGCTCACGCACTCCCCGTGGAGATACCGAGCTTCCCAGTGACATTCGACTTCACCCCTCTGGAGTACACTGTCCAGCCCGTTGCCGTGGGCGACCCCAATGTGTTCAACGTCAACGCGCCCGTCGGAGACCCCTCCTCTGTCCTTACCCGCGGCATGACCACCGTGGGCGGCCCACCCCACGAGGAGGTGCGCGACACGCTGATGATGTCGTGGGACCCCGCCAATCCCCAGGAGGATGCACAGGCGGGCTGGGAGTTGGTCTTCGGCACGGATCCCAACCTGATCGGCGGCACGCTGCATCTCTCGGTGATGCCACCTGGTGGACTCGACCCCACCGGCGCGTTTGTGGGCATCAAGAAGATCAGCGTGGTGGCGGTCGACGGCGGCGGCGGATGGGCAGGATGGGGCTTCAACACCGATCAACTGGGCGCGGCCGGCATGCCCGCCAACGCCCCGCCGGTTCTCCCGGGCGGCGTGTCGCTCTTCAACAACGTCATGCACAATGTGTGGATCAACATCGGCCTGGGGCCCGTCGCCGGCAGCGCGCTGGTGACGCCCGTATTCCCGCCCCTCGGGCCGCCGGTCATCGGCCCCAACTTCTTCCCCCTGCTGGCGCCGGGCGCGAACTTCGCCAACATCGTGAAGCTCCAGTATTTCGAGAACGGCATCCTGCGCGGGGAAACGGGCATACCCGGATCCGCCGGGGCGGGACTGGTGAACTTCTGGGACCACGTGTCCATCCACCCGATGCCCGAGCCCGCCACGATGCTGCTGCTCGCAGGCGGTCTGCTTGGCCTCGCGCGGAGGAAGCGCCAGCGAAAGTAGCGCCGCGCGACCATTGTCTCTTGCCGCGTCTTACCTTCTGTGAGGCGCGGCATCGGCATGAAAAGGGAGGCCGGCAAAGCGCCGCGCGCCACGCTACGGCGCGGCGGTTCACACGTGGTTGCGCAGGTGCAGTTCCAGGGGATGGGGGTGCAGGTAGGTTTGCTGCGCCAGGGTGGGCTGGCCGACCTTGCGCGCGTGGTGGTTCAGCAGCGTGACGGGCACGACGAGCGGCACGTGGGAGCGGCGGAAGGCGGCGATCGCCTCCAGCACTTCCTGCCTCTCGTCGGCCGCGAGCTGCCTCTTGAAGTAGCCGAGGATGCGCTCGAGCACGTGGCAGTGCTTGGCCACGGTGGCCTTGAGCTTGAGGGCCTCGGCGAGCCGCTCGAAGTACATGTCGAAGACTTCGGTGGGAGAGAGCGCCTCGGCCCGCGCCACGAGCGTGCCGAGGGCCTTGGCGTGCTTGGGGCTGTGGGCGAGGACGAGAAGCTTGTTCTCGGCGTGGAACTGCACCAGGCGGCCCCGCCGCCGTCCGCCGGCGAGCAGCGCGTGCCAGCGGTGCGTGGTGAAGATGCGCTCGATGAAGTTCTCGCGCACCACGGGGTCGCGGAGGCGGCCCTCGTCCTCGACGGGCACGTGCGGCAGGCTCTCCATGAAGGCTCGGGCAAACATCCCCACCCCTCTGCGGCTGGGCCTGCCCTCGGGCGCGTACACGCGCACGCTCCTCATGCCGCAACTGGGCGAGCCCGACTTGAAGATGAAGCCGCACAGGTTTCCCCTCCTGGCCAGCTCCCTCACGCGCTGGCGGGCCCACCTCGCCATGCGGCTCGTGTGGTCGATGCCCGTGCCGGTGGTCAGCAGGCGCGGGTGGTCGGGGTCGCCCACCAGGTGCATGGTCTCGCGGGGCACGGGCAGGCCACACTCCGCCTCGGGACACACGGGGACGAACTCCACGTGGGGGCCGAGCATGTCGGCGATCCAGCGGTCGCGCTTGTGTCCACCGTTGTAGCGCACGTGCTCGCCCAGCAGGCAGGCGCTCACGCCCAGGCGAATGCGGTCGTTCAAGGGTCATCTCCAACGCGGCCGCAGGCGTCGGGCCACACGAGGCCGGGCAGCCGTCGCCGCTCGTCGTGCAGCTTACGCCCGTTGCGGCGCCGCGTCAAGAGCCGGCGGGAGCCGTCTGGTGCTTGACAGTGCAGGCGATTGGTGTATCATCGCGTTGGGAGACCATGGTGGCGGTGAGCAGGAGAGCGACATGGCGGTCGCAAAGTGTCCCGCATGTGGCGGCGCCATGACCATCGAGCCGGGCGCTCGGCAGGTGGCGTGCCCACGTTGCGGAAAGACGTTGCGTGTGAAAGCTCCGGCTCCAGCAGCCCAGACGCCCGCGCCGCCACTGCGGACGGCCGCGGCTCCGCCACCCCCGCCCGCTGCAAAGTGGTACCTGACCCTCGACGGGGAGACCCAGGGTCCCTTCGCGCTGACGCAACTGGCGAGCATGGCCCACGCGGGCGAGCTGGTGGCCGATACGCCGGTGTGGAAGGATGGTTGCACCAAGTGGGCCGCCGCGTCGGCCCTTCCGCAGATTCAGGCGCTGCTTGCGCCGAAGCCCTCGGCGCCGCCGCCCGCGCCGCGCGGCAAGACCACGCTGCTTCGCCGCCGCCCACGTGGCAAGGCCGACGGGGGCACGGGAGTGGAGCCGCGCGCCTTGCGTCAGCCCATGCTGTTCGGCGGCGCGACCACTGTCACGGCGGTGGCGCTCGTGCTGCTCTTCTTCCTGCCGTGGTTCGAGGTGTCGTGCAGCGGCACCAAGATGATGAACCCGTCGGGCTTCCACTTCGTGCAGGGCAAGCCCGGCCCGGCCTTCGAGGGTTTCAAGAAGAGCATGGAGTCGGGCACGGGAACGATGATGAAGGGCATGATGGAGGGCATGGCCGAGGAGATGAAGAAGAGCATGAAGGAGGGGCTGAAGGGAGCGCCCGGCCGGCCCGGGCCCGCGGGCATGCCCTCCGTGCCCATGCCCGCGCTGAAAATGGGGCCACCCCGCGGCGCGGACATGGATGAAAACATGGACCCCGAGAGCGGCGCGATCGTCTACGCGGCGGGGTTGGTGGGACTGCTGATGGTAGGCGCCACGGGCCTGGCCTCGGGCGGCTTGCGGCGGCGGGGCGGCGGCGTGTCGGACGGGCGGTGCTTTGCCGTCGTGCTGCTGACGGCGATGATGATCGTGGGCCTGGTGTGGCTCTATGTGAGCGTGATGGGGGAGATCAAGAAGGACGGCGAGGCCCTGCCGCCCATCATCAGCCTGGGCTTCACCGCGTGGTACTATCTGTCGGGCCTGCTGTGTGTGGGGCTGCTGGCGTTCGCTGGCCTGGCGGTGATACAAAAGGACTGACGGCTGCCCCTCGCACAGCCCTGAACGGAGGCGGCGGAACGTGGCCCACGGTGAAGGTTTCCGTCGCCCCATTCGGGGCCTAAGGAGCGAAGCGTTCTCACGCAAAGTCGCGAAGACGCAAAGGGAGAAACAAGGAGGAGGGCGGGGCCGGCGTGGGCGCGAAGCTGAAACTGAAGCGGGAGCGAGCGTTAGCTGCCGACTTCTTCGAGGGGGAAGAGCGCCAGGACCAGGCTCTCCGCTTCTGCCATGTCACGGCGGACTCGCTCCAGCGACGGCTCGGCCAAGGCGAGCGGGGGATAGCGCTGAAGCATGTAGTAATCCGTCACCCGCTCGCAGACGGGGTAGAAGCGTTCCAGACGGCGGTCAAGTGTCACGGCGTCGTCAAGAAGCGCATCCAGCGCATGGATCTTGCGCAGCTCCCAGCCTCTCGACAGCAGGAACGCCTTGAAGTACTTCTCGATGCTCTGCTGGAGGAAGAACCCCGCGGCCAGCGCATCGTCGTCACCGAGGTGCAACCTGATGCGCTGCCAATCCCTGCGCGCGATGGTGAGCCATTGCTCGAGTTCAGACGGTCCCGCCTGTTCCCTCAAAGCTCCACCCCCTCCCCAAGGATCGACTCGACGAAGCCATTGTGCCGCGCGCGATGGGAGGCGAGTTCCGCCGGTGTGAGGACCAGCGGCTCGATGGCCATGCCGCGCCGCAGGCTGCGGATCACCCCTCGCACGGTGGCCATGCGTGTCAGGAACGGCTCGTCCGTGGGGGCGACCACCAGCAGGTCCACATCGCTATCGCGGGTCGCCTCGCCTCGGGCGTACGAGCCATAGAGGATCACCCGCTCGGCTCCGTAGGCGCTCTTGAGGCGCTCGGCGATGGCGCGAAGGCGGTCGGGGATGGCTACGGCGCGTGTAGAGGCCATGCGGCTCTCCTCCTCAGCACATCCTAGCGCGCCACAAGGCCGGATGCAACGGAGCGTTCACCCGTTCCCGCGCTCAGTCACCAGCCGATGCCGCATCACAGGCAGGCGGCTACAGGTGCCACGGCTCGCGGTAGGCCACGTGGAGCAGGCGGTTGGCCTCGGCATCGCCGAGGAACACTTCCTTGTGCGGATCCCAGCGCAGCTTGCGGCCGAGCAGATAGGCGATGTTGCCCAGGTGGCTCCAGGTGGTGACGCGGTGGCCGGTCTCGACGTCCAGCACCGGCCGCTCGCGGGTGGCGATGCACTCGAGCCAGTTGCCGGAATGGCTGTCGCTGCGCTCCAGGTGAAGCTCGTCGGGGCGGGTGGGCGAGAGGTCGGCGTGCCCCTGGGTAACCGCGAAGCTCCAAAAGCCGCTGAGGGTGGCGCCGCTGCCGACGAACTGCACGTTGAGTCCGCCGGTGCCCGGCTGGTCCCAGGTGAGCACGAAGGGCGGGTCGGCAAAGGTGTAGCGCACGCTCATCTCCACGGGCGCGTCGTAGAGGTTGTCGGGCTCCTCGCGGCCGGTGGCCTCGATGGCCACGGGGCCGGTGGCGTCGGCGCCCATGGCCCACGAGACGACGTTGAACATGTGGACGCCATTGTCGGCGATGTAGCCGCCGCCGTAGTCCATGAACCACCGGAAGGAGAAGTGGCAGCGGAGCGGGTGGTACTCGGCCCAGGGCGACGGCCCGAGCCACATATTCCAGTCGACCGTGGGCGGGGCCTGGCGGGGGGGCTCGAGCTTATGCACGCGGTTGCGCTGGTGGGAGAGGCGGACGGCGCGCACGGTGCCGAGGCGGCCGTTGCGCACCCACTCGCACGGCTGCCGCGTGCGGGCCATCGAGCGGTACTGGCTGCCCATCTGCACCACGCGGCCGTGGCGGCGGGCCACCTCGACCATGCGGCGGCCTTCGACCACGCTACGGCACAGCGGCTTCTCGCAGTAGACGTCCTTGCCGCTCTGGCAGGCCATGATCGTGATGGGCGCGTGCCAGTGGTCGGGCGTGGCGATGAGCACGGCATCGATGTCCCTGCGGTCGATGATCTTGCGGAAATCGCCGGTGGCGCCGCACGTGCCGCCGATGCGCTTCTGGGCCTTGGCGAGGCGGCCGGCGTCCACGTCGCACACGGCGGCCACGGTGCAGCGCGGGTCGTTGTGGATGCCCAGGAGGCCGGAGCCGCGGCCGCCGACGCCGATGGCGCCGGCGATCACGCGGTCGCTGGCCGGCTTCTTGTCCGGCGCGCCCCGCGCGGCGCTGGTGAGGAAGTAGGGAGCGGCCAGGGCCGTCGCTCCGTGGAGGAAGCCGCGGCGAGTGATCGTCGAGAGTGGGTCCATGGCGCGCTCCTGCTGGCGGGGTGGGTCCTCGGCGTCAGCATGCCCGGCGGGGCAGGCAAAGTCAAGGCCGCCATCGGGCGGGCCCGCCGCGCGAGTTGACCGCAGGCTGCCGTGCCGCTAGACTCCTTCGTGTGTGCCGCACCGAGAAAGGGAACGACGTGGAACCCCGAGCCATCACGAGCGCGACCAACCCGCGGCTGAAGCAGGCCCGCAAGCTCCACGCGCGCCGCCACCGGCAGCAGTTGGGCCTTTTCCTGGCCGAAGGCCCGCGAGTGGTCGAGGCGGCACTGGACGCGGGCGCGCCGCTTGATGAAGTGTTCTGCGCCGCGACGTTCCTCGCTCGCGGCGGCACGCTGGCACAGCGGCTCGTGCAATCGCCCGTGCCGGTGTGGCGGGTTCCCGACCGCATGCTCGCGGCGCTGGCGGAGACGGAACACCCTCAAGGCGTGGTGGCGGTGGCCCGCATTCCCGCCGATGCGGAGTTGCCGTCCGCAGGCGCCGGCCTGCTCGCGGTGGCCCTGGATGGCGTGAGCGATCCCGGCAACGTCGGTACCGTCCTGCGCGTGGCACGGGGAGCGGGGGCCGACCTCGTGATCCTGGGTGCAGGGAGCTGCGACCCGCTGAACGCCAAGGCCGTGCGCGCCTCGGCGGGCAGTGTGTTTGCCGTGCCCGTGCGGCGGACGGACAGCTTGGCGACGGACCTGGCGGCGCTGCAATCCAGCGGAGCGCGGATCGTGTGCGCGGCGGCGCGGGCGGCGACCGTGTGCTGGCGGGCCGACCTCACCGCGCCCGTGGTGGTCGTGGTGGGCAGCGAGGCGCACGGCGTGAGCGCAGGCGTGGCCGCGATGGCCGACGAGGCGGTGGCGATCCCGATGCCGGGGGGAGGGGAATCGCTCAACGCGGGCATGGCAGCGGCGATCGTGCTGTATGAGGTCCGCCGCCAGCGGGCCGCTGCGGGGGCCTGACGCGAGGGGTCAGGCCCACGGCGAACGGGGGGGGCCCCAGGCCGGTGATTCGGGCAGGCGTTCGATGACGGCATCGGGCGCGTTGCGGCAGGCTTCGAGGGCCACTTCCAGGTAGTTGGTGCCGTGGGCCACCACGCGGCCCCGCCAGATGGCGAGCCATTCGCCAGGGTAGAAATAGTCCATGAGGTCGTCGTACGTCAGGTCGTTCATCAGCGTGGCGGGGTTCCTTCCCCTTCGGGGCGGCGTGCGTCCCGTAGGAAGTATAGGCGGGGACTGCGCGGCGTGAAGCGATGGGCGGGGGAGGGGCGCAGTTTTCCCGCGCGCGGGCCCGGGAGGCCACGGCAAACGCGGCGTGCGCGGGTCGTGCGGGTTCGGCGGGTTTTGCGGCGGCTGGGCGTGGCGCGCGGCGGAGCGAGCGTGGGCGTGGCGCCGCCCCCTGGCTGATGGCGAGGACGCGGGATGGGGACATCCCGCCCACACGGACAACGCGCCCCACCCGCCGTTGTTGTAGGGGCAGGTCCCCGTGCCTGCCCTCGGTTCTTCTTTGTGGGCGGTGTGTCCCCACGCCGCGTCTTCTGCTTCCCGTACGCCACAGGGATCAAGACGCTGGAGGAGGACATCCCGCCCACGCAGAACCTGAAGTGAGAGGGACGAGTGACAAGTGAAGGGGAAAGGGGCCGTGCCCAAGCCGCTTTCCTTGCCACCAGGTGGGTCTTGCAGGCGGGGCGTCCATCGCCCAATACCGGTCTCAGACGCACCGGGCAGAATTACTCGTAGATGAAGGGAAACCTCTTGGGAGCCTCGAGCGACTCGAGGCAGAGATCCACGTCCAGGGACGGCCAGTGCAGGTGGGTGCCGTGGTGGAGTTCCACGTCCAGAATCTCATTCACCGTGGCGCTCTTGAACCACGGGAACTGCTCGTACGGCAGGAAGTGCTCCGCGCCGTTCACCAGAAGCCAGAGCCCGTGGGCATCGATGTGCGTCACTTCAGCTTCGGAAGTGCTCGCGCCAAGTTGCGATGATTTCATCCCTGCGCTCCTCAACGACGTGCCGCACCTCGCTGAGCTGATGCGACCGAAGCCCGTGATTCACACCGATGGCCACCTCGGGCTCCAACCAGAACTTCGCTTCGCCCTCGGGACAGCACACGTGCACGTGCATCCGCTCTTCTTCCCTCGAGAAGAACAGGAACCGATAGCTCTTCCAGCGGAAGACGGTCGGGCTCATGACTACATACTACTCTCGCGAGGCCCCGGTTGCAAGCCATCGGGAGGTCTGACACCATTACTAGCGGCTCCGGCTTCGGCGGGTGCGGCGGTCGTGCCACGGTTCGGCGTCGGGGGAGCCTTGGCGGCGGAGCATGGCGTTGCGGCGCCAGGCGGAGGGAAGCTCACCCGCGTGTCGCTTGAAGGCGCGCAGCAGCGCGTCGTAGCTGCCGAAGCCGCTGTTGGCGGCGACGGCGCGCAGCGTGAGGTCAGAGCGTGCCAGCAGCAGCTTCGCGTGCTCCACCCGCGCCCGGGCGATCTCCTGTTGGATGGTGCGGCCCCGGATGAGCTGAAACCTGACTTCCAGCGTGCGCAGGGCAACGCCCATGCCTGCGGCCACTTGGCGCGGGTCGATGGACTCGGTGCGGCGGTCGTCGATGTAGTAGAGGGCCTTGGCGACGAAGGGGTCGGCGATGGCGGCGCGGTCGGTGGACAGGCGCGGCACCAGCGTGGGCGCGATGAGCGCGGCCTGCTGCCAGGGCCGCCACGGGATGCCCACCCGATGGGGCGTGTGGCCCAGCGGCTCCTCCATCTCCTCGTCCACAGGCCCCGCGCCGGTTGCATCGTCCAGCCACACCGGCGCGGCCTCGCCGTCGATGAGCCGGCTGAGGAGTTCGGCGGCGCGGTAGCCGACCTCGCCATAGTCGAAGTGCAGGCTGGTGAGCGCCGGCGGAAGGGCGCAGATCACGGGGTCGTCATCGGCGGCGATGATGCCCACGTCCTCGGGCACGCGGAGGCCGAGCGACAGGGCGAGGTCGGCCACGGTTCGGGCCAGCCCCGGCCGTGCGACGAAGATGCCGACGGGCTTGGCGAGCTTGTCGAGGAATCCGGCGAGGGCGTGCAGGAGCCGGTCCGTCCGGTCGCGTTGCCGCGCGTGGCTCGCGTAGCCGCGCGCGGCCGAGGCGTCCTTGCCGACCGAGCGCAGCTCCTTGCGGAACCAGGCCCACTCGGTGCGCGACTGGCGCTGGAACTTGAAGCCGATGTAGGCGAACGTGGCGTAGCCGCGCTCGAGGAGGTGGCGTGCGGCGAGGCGGCCGGCGTCGTAGCGGCTCTCCAGCGCCCGCGGCACGCGGGCGCGCGGGTGCGCCCAGTCCACGCACACGAGGGGCATGCCGGGATGCCTGAGAATCCAGCCGCGGCCGCGGTGCGCGGTGGCGACGCAGCCGGCGAACCAGCCGGCGGGACGGTGTGTGGCGAAGCGGTCGAAGACGAGATGCCAGCCGGCGCGTTCGCCGGCGAAGCGGCAGATGCCCGCGACGATGGCGTGCTGGCGCCGGCCCAGGTCGTCGGGATCGAAGAGGATGGCGATGCGGCGATGTGGGGACACGCGGCGCTCCCGGACAGGGCGGCTCGGGCGTCCTATGGTAGCAGAAATGGCGCGATATATGCAAGGAGCATGCGATGCGTACAAGACACGCCGCCGTGCCGCGAAAACATGAAGAATGAAGAGGGAAGAGAGCCACGAAAGGACACGAAAGGCACGAAAGAAGAGCGGGGGAATGAGGGTGTGGCCGCATGGCTCGCGGGCGGCGGAGCAGGCCAGGATGACTCCAGCGGGCGCGACGGTCCGCCGAGCGGGTCCCATCGTCTTCCCGCGGGGGAGAGACAGGCGGGCTATTCGAGGGGCTGGATGGAATCGAGCGCGT
>JADHXT010000277.1 GCA_016782825.1 Candidatus Brocadiia bacterium
CACGGCTCAAGCGGGCCCCACGATTTGGGGTCGCGCTCGAGATCAAGGCGGGGCTTGCCCGTGACAGGCCCTTCGGCTATCATTCAGCATACTGGCCGCCGCGCGAGCGGCCGGCCCCAACGCGATGACCCCGGACAGGAGCAGAGACGAATGGATTCGGCTCACCGACTGCGCGGCATCGTCCCAGCGCTTGTGGTGCTCTCGGGCGCCTTGGCGCTCGTCGGCTGTGGGCGCTGGACCACCGGCATGGCCCGCAGGGAGCGGGGCCTCGTGGCCCACTGGAAGTTCGACCGCAAAGGCGGCAAGCGGATCAGGGACTCGTCGGGCCTCGGCAACCACGGCACGGTCTACGGCGCCCGCCGCATCGAGGGCAAGGAGGGCAGGGCGCTGCTCTTCGACTCGCCGCGGGCCTACGTGAAGATCCCGAGCCGCAAGAGCCTCAGCCTCGACCGCGCCCTCTCCATCGAGGCCTGGATCCGCCCCCAGGACCTCAGCAAGGGCTCCCGCACCATCCTCTCGAAGCACGACGAATACGCCCTCCGCATCGACAATCCCGAGGAGGGCAACAAGCTCTCCTTCTTCGTCCACGTCGGCACGCCCGCCGTCAAGTGGGAGCCGCGGGTCTCGAGCGTCACGCGGCCCACCCTCAACCGCTGGCAGAAGGTGCTCGCCGTGTGGACCGGCTCCGAGCTCCGCCTCTACATCGACGGCACGCTCGTCAGCACGCAGCGCCGCTTCGGACGCCCCAACCCCAATCCCTATCCGCTCATGATCGGCAACTGGGAGTTCCCCTCCTGCCACGGCATCCACTTCATGGGCTCCATCGACGAGGTCAAGGTCTACAACTACGCCAAGACGCCCTAAGCGACTGTCCCAGAGCGACCCGCGCTCGGTACCGTGTGGGAGGGCGAAGCTCCCGCTGAGCCGCGAACGAGGGGGACGCACCCGCCGAGACGGCCGTCCGCCCAAAGCGGACGGCGGCTCGGCAGGAGCCTCGCCCTCCCGAGGCCCATCCCGAGAGAGCGTTAACCGTCCGAGGATCCTGTGATGATGATCGACCGGCGTCGGTTCCTTCGCCTCGTAGCGGGCGGCGCGGCCGGTTTCGCGGGCGCGTCGCTTCCCGGCCGTGCCCGCGCGGCCAGCGGCAGCCGGCCGAACATCCTGCTCGTCATGGCCGACGACATGGGCTACTCGGATATCGGCTGCTACGGCGGCGAGATCCAGACGCCCCATCTCGACCGTCTGGCCAAGGGCGGCATCCGCTTCACCCAGTTCTACAACAACGCCAAGTGTGGCCCGACCCGTGCGTCGCTGCTGACAGGCCTCTATTCGCAGGCCGTCGGCTCCTCCAATCTGGCGAAGGGCGTCACCCTCGGCGAGGCGCTGCGCCCGGCTGGCTACCGCACGCTGATGACCGGCAAGTGGCACCAGGCCAGCATCCCCTGCAAGCGCGGCTTCGACCGCTACTTCGGCCTCGCCGACGGCTGCTGCAACTTCTGGAACCCCGGCCCCCGACGCCCCGGCGAGCCCGAGCCCGGCCGCAAGAACTTTCCCCGACGCTGGGCCATCGACCTCAAGGAGTTCCGCCCCTGGACCCCGCCGGCGAAGTTCTACACCACCGACGCCTTCACCGACTACGCCCTCGGCTACCTCGATCAATACGGCCGCGAGGGCAAGCCGTGGCTCCTCTACGTGGCCTACACGGCCCCCCACTACCCGCTCCACGCCTGGCCCGACGACATCGCCAGGTATCGCGGCAAGTACATGAAGGGCTGGGACGCGCTGCGTCAGGAACGCTACCGGCGGATGGTGCGCATGAAGCTCATCGACCCGAGCTGGAAGCTCTCGCCGCGAGACCCGCGCTCGAAGGGTTGGGACAGCCTGTCGGATGACCAGAAGCGCGAGATGGACCTCAAGATGGCCGTCTACGCCGCCATGATCGACCGCATGGACCGGAACATCGGCCGCCTGCTCGCCAAGATCAAGGCTCTGGGCCAGGAGGAGAACACCCTCGTCCTCTTCCTCGCCGACAACGGCGGCTGCGCCGAGAACGTGAACAAGACGCCCAAGATCCCGGCCGGGCCGGTCGAGTCGTATCGCACCGTCGACCTGCCGTGGGCCAACGCCTCCAATACGCCGTTCCGCAAGTTCAAGCGCTACGACCACGAGGGCGGCATCGCCACGCCGCTCGTCGCCTACTGGCCCGCGGTCATCAAGAAGGGCGGCGCCATCACCCACCAGGTCGGCCACATCATCGATCTCATGGCCACCTGCATCGACGTCGGCGGCGCCCAGTACCCCAAGGAGTTCGGCGGGAGGACGATCCTCCCCCTCGAAGGCAAGAGCCTGCTGCCCATCCTCGAGGGGAAGACCCGCGAGGGGCACGACGCCATCTTCTGGCAGTTCTCCAGTGCCCGCGCGGTGCGGCAGGGCAAGTGGAAGCTCGTGGTCGACGGCAAAGGCCCCTGGGAGCTCTACGACCTCGAGGCCGATCGCACCGAGCTCCACAACCTCGCCGACAAGCACCCCGACAAGGTCAAGGAGCTCGCCGCCCTCTGGGACGCCTGGGCCAAGCGCTGTCGTGCCGGCTCCGGGGCGAAGCGCAAGCCCAAGAAGCCGAAGACGACATGACGAAGACCGACCCCTCGTTCCGCGACTTCGTGCTCGACCAGCTTGCCGGACTCGGCGACGTCACGTGCCGCGCCATGTTCGGCGGCCACGGCCTCTACTGCGGCGGCGTCTTCTTCGCCATCCTCTGGGCTGGCCGCCTCTTCCTCAAGACCGGCGACCAGACCCGCCGATCCTACATCGACGCCGGCAGCGGCCCGTTCCGCCCCAGCGACAAGCAGACCCTCAAGACCTACTACGAAGTGCCCGTCGACGTGCTCGAGGATGCCGATCGCCTGGCCGAATGGGCCAACGTGGCCATGGCCGTAGCCCGAGCCGTGTCGTGAGACGACGATTCGCCCAAGGAGATGAACGAATGCGCCTTCCCTGCACGCTTGCTGCTCTCGCCTTTCTCGTGCTCGCCATCGGCTGCGTGCCGCCGCCGCCCGACATCGACCGGATGCCGGAGGCCGGGCTGAGGGAGCAGAGCGACGAGCGCGTGCGCGACGTGCTCATCGGCAAGATCAAGGTGGCCAATGCCGCATGGTGGGGCTTCGACGCGGAAGACTCGACGGCGGCGATCCAGGGAGCCATCGACTCGCGGGCGCCGGCCGTGCTGATCCCGAACATGGGCAAAGACTGGATCGTCTCGCAGACCATCCGCCTGCGGAGCAACCAGCGGGTGCTCCTCCAGCGCGGAGCCGTGGTGGCGGCGATGAAGGGCAAGTTCCTGGGCCGCGGCGAGGCGCTGTTCCTGGCCGAGAACCGCCAGAACGTCTATCTCTACGGCTACGGCGCCACCCTGCGGATGCGCAAGGCCGACTACACGGAGCCGCCCTACCAGAAGGCCGAGTGGCGCCACGCGCTGTCGCTGCGGGGCTGCACCCGCGTGCAGGTGCACGGCCTCACCCTCGCCGAGAGCGGCGGCGACGGCATCTACATCGGTACGACGAAGGAGCACCGCGCCTGCCGCCAGGTGCTCATCAAGGACGTGACCTGCGACGGCAACCATCGCCAGGGCATCAGCGTCATTTCCGCCGATGGCCTGCTCATCGATAGCTGCCGCCTGCTGAACACGAAGGGCACGGCGCCCCAGGCCGGCATCGACCTCGAGCCCAACCGTCCCAACGAGCACCTCGCCAACGTGGTGATCCGCAACTGCGTCGTCGAGGGCAACGCCGGCCCGGGCATCTACGCCTACCTGGCTCATCTCGACCGCACGTCGTGGCCGCTGTCGGTGCGGGTCGAGGACTGCACGGTGCGCGCCTGCGGCTCATTTGGCATCGGCGGCGGCGCGCTCGGCGACGACGGGCCGCGGGGCTACATCACCTTC
Organism: Candidatus Brocadiia bacterium; assembly: GCA_016782825.1. Lineage (GTDB taxonomy): Bacteria > Planctomycetota > PUPC01 > DSUN01 > DSUN01 > BS750m-G60. The sequence continues at coordinate 3,941 of JADHXT010000277.1, forward strand.
TCCGATGTCCGGGTCGAAGGCACCCACGGCCCCGGTGCCTACGTCTACGACAAGTCGGCCGACCGCGCCCGCTTCCGCTTCGTCCGCTGCAAATGGAGCAACGTGGCCCGCAGACACGGCAATCCCATCGCCATCGCTCTCCGGGGGCCGAAGATGACCCAGAAGCCGGGCGGCCTCTACTTCGCCGCCTGCCGCGTCGAGGACGACCGGGATCGCCCCTTCCTGGTCTTCTCGAGCAAGGTGGCCGAGGCGGCCCTCGCCGACGTCCGGGGCACCCTCGCCGTCAAGAACCCCAATGGCGCCCGGATGGACCTCGGCGCCAGGCAGGAGCGCTGCCGCATCCGGATCGCCGACTACGAGCCTGCTTCAGAGTGAGCCCCCGATCCGGGGTGGGAGGGCGAAGCTCCCGCTGAGCCGCGAACGGGGGCAACGCGGGACACCGAGACTGCCGTCCGCACAAGGCGGACGGCGGCTCGGCAGGAGCCTCGCCCTCCCAGAGCTCGCTTTGGAACAGGCTCTGGGTAACACACGACGGGACGGCGATGAAGATCCGCTCCAAGATGCTGATCCTGCTGCTCACCATCGCGCTGGTGCCGATGGCGGTCAGCGCCGTGTTCCATCGGCTGTCGACGCGCAGGTGCTGCTCGTCTACCCCCACCCCGATTCGGTAAAGGAAGACAAGCTGCTGATCGTGGCCCAGGAGAGCTACCAGGGCCACGTGGAGAGCTGGCGCGCCACCATCGAGTACCAGCATCTCGAGGCCGACGACCATGCCCAGATGCGCGCGTTGATCGCCGATGCGGTGGCCGGCAAGGCGGGCGTGCGCCAGATGGCCTGCCGATGCACCGACGCCATCTGGGCTCACGGCTCGGGAAGCCCCAATGAGCCCTTCCCCGTCGTCATCATGCCCTACGAGCGCATCATCGCACGCGCCGTCGAGGCCGAGCAGTATGTCCTCAGGGAAACGGTGCGGGGCCTCCAGATCACCGGCGTGTTGCTGCTGGTCGTCATCGCCGTCGTCATCGTGGTGGCCCGGCGGCGGGCGAGGTCGCTGTCGCGTCCCATCCGCAGGCTGGCCGAGGCCGGCCAGCGGCTCGCCGACGGCGACTTCGAGGCGCGGGTCGACATCCAGACCGGCGGCGAGCTCCAGGCCCTCGGCGAGGTCTTCAACGAGACCGGCCCGAAGCTCGCCGAGCGCGAGCGCATGAAGCAGAGCCTCGCCCTGGCCATGGAGGTGCGGCAGCACCTGCTGCCCCACGGATCGCCGTCGCTGCCCGGCTTCGACATCG
>JADHXT010000278.1 GCA_016782825.1 Candidatus Brocadiia bacterium
CCATCCTGTCCCCAACCTGGTGCAGGTCATGGCAGACCTCATGGACCACGCCTCGCCGCCCGTGCGCCTCACGCGGCGGACCCTCCTCGATGTGTTCCTGCGTGTCAAGAACAAGAAGGCGGCCATCGACAGTCCCCGCGAGTGGGCCGCCGTGGCCGTGGCCAGGCTCAAGGAAGCCCTCGCCGACCACTTGGTCAACGGCATCGAGTACACCCGCGTTGCTGACCTCCCAGGCGCTGACAAGCTGCCGCCTGATGCGAAGTGGTACGACATGCAGCAGATTCTCGATGAAAAGCAGCTTGAGCTATTCGCCAAGCACATCGAGCCTGTAGACAGCGCCAAGGACAAGACGATCTACGACCGCATACCGTGCGACAGCGACATCGAGCGCGACTTCGTCAAGGCCCTTGAGGGCCGCCAGGACGTGGAGCTATTCGTCAAGCTCCCGAGCTGGTTCACTCTCGAAACGCCCGTCGGCAACTACCAGCCTGACTGGGCCATCGTCATGAAGCAGACCGACGACGAGGCTTCCCCCTTGCTCTATCTTGTCTCCGAAACCAAGGACCCCGACTGGCGCACCACAGCCCTTCGCTTTAACGAACGCCGCAAGATCAAATGCGGCGCCCGCCACTTCGGCTCGAAGCAGCTCGGGGAAAAGGGCGCCTTGATGGGTGTTGACTACAAGGTGGTGTCCAGCGCCGGCGAATTGCCTTAGCCGTGACCCGCGTGTAAGAGTTCTTGAAGGGGGGTGCCGGGGGGAAACGTCTTGCGAGAAGTTGCCCCTCGGCAGAGATCATTGTCTCAGGTATTCTATCAGGATGTCGGGACGGTCGGTGCAGATGAAGTCGACGCCGAGGGCGATGGCGGCCTGCATTTCGGCGACGGTGTTGGGCGGCCAGGCGATGACCTGGAGGCCGGCGGCGTGGGCGGCGGTGACGTAGGCGGCGGTGCAGTGGGTGTGGTGGACGCTGATGCGTTGGGCACCGACGGAGAGGGCGCGGGCGATGGCGTCGGGCGGCGGGTCGGCGAAGATGTGCTCGATGGCGACGGCATCGGAGAGGGCGCGGACGCGGCGGAGCCGCTCGGTGTCGCCGCTGGTGAGGACGACGTCGGCGAGCATGCCGCGTGCCTGGACGAGGCGGAGGACGGGCTCGGGGGTGTCGGGGGCTTTGAGTTCGAGGTGGGCCTTGCAGCGGCCGCGGATGAGGGCGAGGAGTTCGTCGAGGGTGGGGATGGGCTGGCCGTGGCCGGCGTCGATGCGGCGGGCCTGCTCGAAGGAGAGGTCGGCGAGGGGGCCGGTGGCGTCGGTGGTGCGGTCGAGGGTGTCGTCGTGGAGGAGGACGAGGCGGCGGTCGGCGGTGAGGCGGACGTCGCACTCGACGTAGTCGACGCCGAGCGCGATGGCGGCTCGGAAGGAGCGGAGTGTGTTTTCCGGCTCAAGGCCTGCGATGCCGCGGTGGCCGATCACTTGGACCATGGGAGGCGCCTTTGCAGAGAGGGGCGATGGGGATGGGAACGGCGGCGCGCGCAACGGGCGGATGCGGCGTGGGGGGTGTGTTGGCGTCGAGTGGTGGAGGGGAGGGCGTTCACGGCGGGGAGGGTTCCTGGCGTGAGGATCAACATGTGGGGTGTGGCGTGCGCAGGTATTCTATCGGGTGTGGCGCGGGGAGTCAACTGGTTGGGGTGGCAGGGGGCAGTGTGCGAGGCAGATAGTTGGTGTTGACAAGACGAGGGGATTTGCTATAATAATAGGTCTTACGCCGCTAGCGTAGCTCAATCGGCAGAGCAGTGGTTTTGTAAACCACAGGTTGGGGGTTCGACTCCCCCCGCTAGCTCTCGCCGGCGGCGTCGGCCCACGGCACCTGCGGTGGGTAGTGACGCGGGTGGCGCTGGCGGCGTCGTGTGAACGTTGACCGCGCTGTGGCGCCGCGACGGCAGAAGGAGCGGCGGCCCCGCGGTCTTTCTGCGCGTGTTGCGCCGCGGCGGTTGCTGCGAGCCGGAGCGCCTGGGCGGATACCCAAGTGGCCAAAGGGGGCAGACTGTAAATCTGCTGGCGATGCCTTCGCAGGTTCAAATCCTGCTCCGCCCACCAGCACGAAGGAGAAGCCGAACCGCACGCGGGCGTAGCTCAATGGTAGAGCCCTAGCCTTCCAAGCTAGTCGTGAGGGTTCGATCCCCTTCGCCCGCTCCAGGCCGCGCTCGCCGGCGGAGAGCGGCGGCGGGCGCGAGGCGTGAAGGTCAGCCGTGCTGGCCGGCCAGCCGACGCTGGCGTGGGCCGGCGAAGGCTGGTGTAGCTCAGTGGTAGAGCACCTCCTTGGTAAGGAGGAGGTCGAGGGTCCGAATCCCTCCACCAGCTCCACGAGGGAGGTTATTTCGGTTACTCGGGACTCGAGCGGCATCCCGTTCGCCGCCGGCCGCAAGGCACCACTAGAAGGAGGAAAGGCTAGATGGCCAAAGAAGTCTTTCAGCGGACGAAGCCGCACCTGAACATCGGCACGATTGGTCACGTCGATCACGGCAAGACGACGCTGACGGCGGCGATCACCCTCACCCTGGCCAGCAAGGGTCTGGCGAAGGCTCGCACGTTCGACAGCATCGACAACGCTCCCGAAGAACGCGAGCGTGGCGTGACCATCAACGTGGCCCACGTGGAGTATGAGACCCAGAAGCGCCACTACGCGCACATCGACTGCCCCGGCCACGCCGACTACATCAAGAACATGATTACCGGCGCGGCGCAGATGGACGGCGCCATCCTGGTGGTGGGCGCCGACGACGGCCCCATGCCCCAGACCCGCGAGCACATCCTCCTCGCCCGGCAGGTGGGCCTGCCCTCCATCGTCGTGTTCATGAACAAGGTGGACCTCGTGGACGACGAGGAGCTGCTCGACCTCGTGGATCTCGAGCTCCGCGAGCTGCTCTCCATGTACGAGTACCCGGGCGACGACATCCCGATCATCCGCGGCAGCGCCCTCAAGGCCCTCGAGGCGTCCGACCCGGACAGCCCCGACTGCGCTTGCATCATCGAGCTCATGGAGGCCGTAGACAGCTACATCCCCGAGCCGGTGCGCGACGTCGAGCAGCCCTTCCTGATGCCGATCGAGGACGTGTTCTCGATCAAGGGCCGCGGCACGGTGGGCACGGGCCGCGTGGAGCGTGGCAAGGTGCACGTGGGCAACGACGTCGAGATCGTCGGCATGGCCGAGGCGACCCGCCAGACCGTGGTCACCGGCGTCGAGATGTTCAACAAGACGCTCGAGGAAGGCATGGCGGGCGACAACGTGGGCCTGCTGCTGCGCGGCGTGGAGAAGAAAGACCTCCTGCGCGGCCAAGTGCTCGCGGCGCCCAAGAGCATCACCCCGCACACGAAGTTCGAGTGCGAGGTCTACGTGCTCACCAAGGAGGAAGGTGGCCGCCACACCCCCTTCTTCGCGGGCTACCGTCCGCAGTTCTACTTCCGCACCACGGACGTGACCGGCGTGGCGCAGCTCCTGGGCGGCGCCGAGATGGTCATGCCGGGCGACAACTGCCGCCTCTCCGTGGAGCTCATCACGCCTATCGCCATGGAAGAACAGCTCCGCTTCGCCATCCGCGAAGGCGGCCGCACCGTGGGCGCAGGCGTCGTGACGAAGATCCTCGAGTAATAGGGGCCGCCCCGTGGCGAAAAAGGCGAAACAGGCTCGCGACTACGTCACCCTCGAGTGCACGGAGTGCAAGAGCCAGAACTACCGCACGAGCAAGCGGCTCAAAGGCGGCACGCCGCGGCTCGAACTGAAGAAGTACTGCAAGTTCGACCGCACCCACACCCTGCACCGCGAGCGCCGCAAATAGCGCGGCGCCGGCGCGGCAGCGGCCGGGCCGCCGCCCTGGGGGCGGGTGCCTGGCCTGGGCACAGGCCCGTAGCTCAATTTGGCAGAGCATCGGATTCCAAATCCGACGGCTGGGGGTTCGAGTCCTCCCGGGCCTGCCACAAACGGGAGCGTGTGAGACAGCCAGGAGCCGGTGGCGCGCCTGCCCAGCGACACGCCGGACACGGGGAGGGCGCCGCCCGCCCTCCTGCGGGGCCGCCCCCTGCGAGGCCATGGCCAGGAGCCCAGAGCGTCCATGAGCATGAGCGTCTACAAAAAGGGACAAGGCACCGCTGCACGCGGCGCGGCTGGCGTGCTCGCCGTCCTCGTGGGAGCGTGGGCGGGCCAGTCCATGTACTACAACGGCCCCTCGGGCAGCTTCGGGCTGGTCATGACCAGCTTCGCGGTCGCGCTCTTCGGCGCGCTGCCGCTGTACCTCGTCCTCTTCAGCCACCGCGTGGTGGACATTCTGATCGAGACCCAGCAGGAAATGCGCAAGGTGGCCTGGTCGAGCCGCAGCGAGGTGATGGGCTCCACGATCGTGGTCGTGGTGGTCGTCGCCCTGCTCGCCATGTTCATCCTCCTGGCCGACCTCGTCATCCTGCGATTCGTATTCGGCACCCTCATTGGGCTGTACTGATATCGCCGCCGAAGCTGAGAAGGCACACACCATGGCAAAAAGCTGGTACGTGATCCAGGTGCACACGGCGCGCGAGGACCAGGTGAGAGAGGCCCTCGAGCGGCGCATCGCGGCCGAGGACCTCAGCGACCTGATCGAGCAGGTGGCGGTGCCGACGGAGAAAGTGAAAGAGATCAAGCGCGGCACCACCACGGTGCGCGAGCGCAAGATCTACCCGGGCTACGTGATGGTTCAGATGGAGCTCAACGACGAGAGCCTGGGCGTGATCAAGGAAACCCCCGGCGTGGGCTCCGTGCTCGGCACGGGCAGCACGCCGGTGGCCATGTCCGACGCCGACGTGGAGCGGATGCTCATGGAGGCCGAGCGCACCGAAGAGTCGCCGACCACCAAGATCAGCCTGCACCCCGGCGACCGCGTGCGCATCAAGGAAGGCCTGTTCCAAAACTTCGACGGCGAGATCGAAGAGATCTGGCCCGAGAAGGGGCTGGTGCGCGTCATCGTGAGCATTCTGGGCCGCCCGACCCCGGTCGAGCTCGAATACTGGCAACTGGAAGGCATCTAGGATGGCCAAGGAAATCAAGGCGAAGGTCAAGGTGCAGAGTCCCGGCGGGCAGGCCACGCCGGCGCCCCCGGTGGGACCCGCTCTCGGCCAACACGGCGTAAACATTGGCGAATTCGTCAGCAAGTTCAACGATCAG
>JADHXT010000279.1 GCA_016782825.1 Candidatus Brocadiia bacterium
GCGTGGGTGTTCCCGATCCCACGCATGCCGACTATACCGACTTTCAGTGACATGATTCTCTGACTCCTTCCGGGACGGCAACGGGTCTGGCGACCCGACTCACGATAGCATGTTGGCGAGGGGGACGGTTCCTCCGGAAGCGGGCAGGACCTCCTGTCAGGCTACCGCGGGGGCCTGTATCGAGCTCCCAGGGCTCTACAGACACACCGGACACTCCATCGCTACCGATGCCCTCACCGTCTGTAGGTCAGGCGTCTCGCCTGACACCTGAGAGCCGCCTGTGCCCGGTCAGGCGAGACGCCTGACCTACAAATGCTGTAGGGGATTTCGCTGGGCCCTGGGACTTCGATACGGGCCCCTACCGCTCAAACGCGAACTCGAGCTCGTTGGGCCAGCTTCGCGACCAGTCGGGGTGGAAGCTGTTGCTGAGGCCCTGACAGGCGCTACGGTCGCGGGCAAGCTCCATGTCCGCGCCGCCGGTGTCGTGGTTCACGCGGAAGCTGAACTTGACCGTCTCCCCGGACTGCATGAGCCCGTGGACGTGGGGAATCTCCGCCCACGGCAGGGCGCACTCGACGATCCGCGTGTTGCCCTCGTGACGCATGGCCAGCTGCGCCTCGGCGACGGCGCCCTCGAGTGGGTGCTTGGGCTGCCGCGGGTAGAAGTGTTTGCGCGGCATGTCCGGGGCCTCGAGCCGCCAGACCTCCGTGCCGCCGCCATGCTCGTCGGAGACCTTGTTCAGCGCATACTGGTAGTCGGTGGTCTTGTGCCAGATGAAGCCGGGCATGCGGCCGGGCAGGTGGCTCAGCCAGCCGTCTTCGCCCACTGGAATGGCGTTGAACGCAATCAGCACGTTGTCATAGGGGACGGAGCCGTATCCGCTCGGCAGCGCAGGCCAGCGCCGGTAGCTGAACCGGCGGACGCCCTCGGGCCAGAGGAGCTCCCTTCGTTCCCCATCGCGTTCATCGTGGGCGACCTCGGGGTAGAAGTCGGCATCCTCATCCCGCTCCGCAAAACGCAGCGCGCCGGGATGGGGCGAATCGTCGGCCACCTTGGCGGCGAAGTAGAACGCGTCCTCGTCATACGCCAGATAGCCCGTGGCCACTCCGGGAGCAGCGCCGGCATCGAATGACTCAAACGGCAGCCACATACGCTCCTCGAAGGAGGGCCCGCCAGGGTCGGTGACATTGATCGTCTGCGGCAGCGCGCCGCGCCAGTCTGTCAGGTCGCCGTCGACCTCGATGGCCCTGCGACTGATGAGGTTGACGCGCATCTCTTCATCATGGGTGGCGACGCCCGCCTCTCCCCCATCGAAGGCCAGCGAGAGCGGGTACGTATTGCCCGGGTCGGGTTCGCCGCCGGTGACGCTCAGGTCGACCCACTTCCGTTCTCGTGGCCTCAAGCGCAAGTCGGCGGGGAAGTCCAGCCGCAGCTCACCAAGCGTCACGGTCAGCCTGCCGCGGATGGCGGCGTTGAGCTGGTTGGTGACGCGCACGCGGACCGTGGGCTGGCTCTCGATGGGAGCGAGCATGTCGTAGGGGATCATCTCGACAGGCTCAATGCCCGCAGTGCGGGCCCTGCGGAGGGCCTGCAGCAGGCGCGCGAAACTGCCGCGCCTCTCCGGGTCGGCGCGGAGAAAGAAGGCGCGGTCATCGAGGGGCACGGCGATCCTGTCCCCGCTGCCTGGGAGCGGGTTACCGTAGAAGTCGTGGAGGGTGGCGACCTCTGCCTCCAGCGTGAGCGTGGCTCCGTCGCCTTCCAGGGGCCGGACGGTGTGGAAGATGTGGTTCTCTTCCTTGCCCCCGAAGATAGCCCCAAGGTCGCCGAGCACGACGACCGTACCGTCGTCGGGGTCGCCGTCGAGGCCCTGGAAGACGTACACCCACGGCAGGCCTGTATCGAAGAGGATCTGGTCGAACTCGCGCTCGCCGATGAGGTGCTGGGAGGCCCCGTAGGCGGCGGCAAGCGAACGTGACTCAATGACCTGCTCGATGCGCTCTTCGCCGGCCTCCGTGCGAATCGTGTCGTAGGCAATGCGGTTGTGGCTGAGTGTCGAGACGGCGATGCGACTGAGAGTGCCAAGCGCTCGGTCGTAGCCCGCGGCCCGGTTCGAGGCGACGACCCCCGCGAACCGGTCGTCCGTGTTGGCCACCCAGCTCTCGGTGTCCCAGATGAGCACGCGGCCCTTGTAGTGGGTGCGGTTGTTCCACTCGGGGTAGAGCACGGGCGCCGAGAGGCCCTGGTAGTGAATGCTGCAGAAGTCGAGGTAGGGCAAGAACTCGTCCGACCCGTCGGGGAACAGTTTGTCGAAGGTATTGCTCGACGAGCCGCAGCCGCCGATGAGCACGTCCACCCCCGCCTCCTCCCGCGCGCGGAAGACGGCATCCCCCATGCGCCGGTAGAGCTCGCGGTAGCGGAGCATGTCGGCGCCCCAGCCGCTGATGCTCAAGCCCTCCCACGGCTCGTTCCAGAGCATGAAGCCGGTGACTGGGCCCTTCGGCCAGCCGTACTCGCTCGCGACGTGGAAGACAAACTCCTGGTAGTCGTCATCCCATTCAGGCAGCCAGGCGAGGTCCTCCTTGCCGCCCTGCATGACGCCCTCCTGGTCCAGGTGCGGTCGTCCGCGGCCGAGGGGCTGCTTCTCGTGGGATGTGCCGACCTCCACGATGCAGGTGACGCGGTTCTCGTGCATCGCGCGGAACTCGTCATCCAGCCACTCGAGGTGCTCCGGGTAGCGCGTCGAGTCCGAAGGGAAGTAGGCCACGCCATAGCGGATGGCCTGAACGCCCAGCCGAGCCAGAATCTCCGGCGGCATCTCCTCGAGGGCCTGCTTCGGGTACTGGACCCGCTCGTCCCGAGGCCGGAAGGTGCGGATGTAGCTGGTCACGTACCGCCGACCGTGGTCGCCGAGGTCGAGAACCAGGGCATACCCGCCCTTCGTCTCGGGGGTCGGCGGCTCGACGGTCAGGTTCCGCCAGCCGCCTGCCTCCACATCGACCTCGAGGGGTACGCTGCCCAGGTCCTCCAGTCTCACCAACTCAGGCCACCACTGGTCCCCCTCGTGGGTGTGCATGGCGTAGCGGATGATGTCGATTCGCGCGGCCTCGCTTAGCGGATTGCCGGAGAGGTTCTCCACCTGGAAGGTGAAGCGGGGTTGCTCGCCGGGGTGGAAGACGTTGCCCGGCGCATTGGACTCGAGCATGGTGACCTTGGTGTCGCCGCCCTCGTCAAGCTCCGGGTCGAGCGAGAACACCGAGTGGTACTCGTGCATCGCCGAAAGCGTGCCCCATTCCTGGGTGCGAGCCGGGGTCGTGGTCGAGAGGATGGCGAGAAGAAGTGCCATGACGGAGAGGTCCACTCCATTCCGGTATTGCGCCGCACCGGGCTCCCATCAACACCGGCCGGGAAGATGCCCAGTCAGTCCCTGATGTAGACCGGATGGCGCGTCAGTACCTCCATGTCAACGCCGCGCAGGACGCGGTCGGCGCTGCAGCGAAGGGCCCGTGCCTGGGGGAGCGACCGAATGCACACGACGAATGGCGCCCCGTAGCCGGAGCCGACGGCTATCCGTCCGAGGTCGGCCGCTTCAACCGCGTGACGTTCGACCGCGTGGAGACAACCGCGCTACGGATCGACATGCAGCTTCAGCCCGATATGACCGCCGGCATACGCGAATGGCGGGTTCTGCCCGCGGAGTAGCGAGGAATCACGATGACGCGCAAGCCCGGGACCCTCAAGAAACTCGCCCGCATGACCGCCGCCCTCAACCACCAGGAAGCCGATCGCGTCCCCATCAGCGACTTCTACTGGGGCGCCTTCACCGAGCGCTGGCGACGCGAGCTCGACCTCGGCGACGACGTCCTGCCGTACGACTACTACGACCTCGACTGGATCGTCACGATGCCCAACATGGACCCCTGGATCCGGTCCTTCGAGACGATACAGGAGACCGAGAACCAGGTCATCGTGAGGACAGGCTTCGGCGCGGCCATTCGCAAGGTCTTCGCCCTGCCCATGCCCGAGATGATCGCCTGGGAGATCGACACCATAGAGAAGCTCGAGGTAGTGGAGTTCGACGATCCCGCCGACCCTCGCCGTTTCTTTGAGGCCGGAGACAACCAGATCGCCGGCGTCGGCGATGGCTTCACCCGCAACTCCCCGCCATGGCTCGACGGCGTCAAGACCCTCTGGCCCAACATCCCCGTCTACGGGAGCATGATGGAGGTCGCGGAGCTCCTCACCCGCATGGTCGGCCAGGCCAACATGCTGCTTTGGCTCGGGCTCTACCCCGAGCGCATGGCCCGCTTCATAGCCCGCGCCGGTGAGCACTACGCCGCCTGCGCAGCCGCGGCCATCGATGCCGCCGACGGCCTGCTCGACGGCTTCGTCATCTGGGGCGATGTCGCCTATGCCCGGGCCATGCTGTTCGCCCCCCAGTACTGGCGCGATCACTTCAAGCCCTGCGTCAAGGCCATCATCGACGCCGTCCACCAGCGCAACCTCCCGGTCATCTACCACGGCTGCGGCAACGTCGCCCCGATCCTCCCCGACTTCATCGAGATCGGCCTCGACGCCTACAACCCGCTCGAGGCCAAAGCCGGGCTCGATGTCGTCGAGCTGCGCCGCGAGGTCGGTCATTCCCTCGCCTTCTGCGGCAATAGCGACATCACCATCTGGGAGTCGGGCGACGAGGACGCCATCCGCCGCGAGGTCCTGCGCAAGCTCAACGCGGCCAAAGGCGGCGGGCTCATATTCCAGTCCGACCACTCGGTCACCAGCGGCGTGTCGGGCAAGACCTACGACTTCATCGTCAAGCTCGTGCGCGAATACGGGTACTATCCGCTGGAGCTGGGCGAATTCGACGAGGCGATGTAGTGCTCGCCCGCAGCGGCGCTGCAAGGTGCTGCCCAGGTCGCCCAACCTGCCGGAGGCGAGAACATGACCGACCGCCGCTCATTCCTGACCAAAGCCGCGACCATCGGTCTTGGGACAACCCTCGGCGCGGGCGCATCCGCCGTAGAGCTTACATCTGGGGAGGCGCCAATCATGAACGACAGTGATCGCGTCAAGCTCTGCTTCTTTGACGACTTCTGGCTGAAATACAAATCAAGCACAGTGCGCCGCTGGTTTGCGCCCCAGTATTTCTCTGACTACTGCGACCCAGCCTTCGGTG
>JADHXT010000280.1 GCA_016782825.1 Candidatus Brocadiia bacterium
ATTCCGCCACCCGGGCGCCAGCGGAAGAAGGTGTCGTAGATGTGGATGCCCACTTGGTTGAAGCGCTTGACGAACAGCAGCGGCGCGTCCAGGTGGCGGCGCAGTTCGGGGGAGTCGGCGGGAGGCTTCTGGGCAGCGAGGCCCCACGAGGCGGCCAGCAGCAGGAGGCAGACGAGGGAGCCGTGCAGCACGAGCGGGCGAGAGGGCTTGCGTTCCACCAGTCATTCTCCTTGTGAGGGATGGCCCCCACCAGTGTACACCATCGGCCGTGTGCTGCAAGCGGCGCAGGCGGCACGAAGCTTGACGTGGCCCCCGAGGAGTGCTATTCTCCCGCGCCGTCACGGGGTGGAATTGCAGGGGGAGCGCAGCCCTGTCCTGCGCAGGAGGAATGCCGGTATGCCGTGTCCCAAGCTCATGGTGCGAGCGGCGGTGGTGCTGCTCACTTGCGCGGTGCTGTCGTGTTCTGGCGAACGCGTGATGGACGCCAGCAATGACGTTCGCATCCATCCTGGCGACCGGCTGTTCTGTGGGAAAGAGAAGGGGACGGACTGCTATGCGGAGCCTGGGCAGCAGCCTTTGTTCCGTGTGCCGTGGGGCACGATGGCCACGGCGGAGGAGGTGACGCGGAAGGGCAAGATTCGGTCGGGCTTCGTGCGGTGCACGGTGCAGCACAACGGCTCGCCCGTCCGCGTGTGGCTCTACAGCATCGACGTGTATGTGGCCGACAAGGACGGGCGCGTGGACGCGCTTACCTGCGGCCAGTTCGAGCGGCGGCTCGCCGCGGGCGATGAGATCTACGCGGGCCGCTTCATGCCCAACGTCCCGTCCAACCCCCTGTTGCGCGAGCCGCACCCGCGTGCTCTGCGGTCTGCCAAGATCAATGTCCCCTCGGACACAGAGCTCGTCATCGAGGAAGTCGTGAACGGCTTCGTGAAGGTCACCTACCGCGACAGCAAGGGCGCCCACGTCGGGTGGCTCACCGCCAAACACGTGGCGCTCACACGGTTCTACTGGTTCTACCAGGGCACGTTCATCTTCCTCATGATCGCTCTTCTGATCGGGTTCAATTTCTTCATCGTTCCAGGCCTGCTGGGCGGTCTCTGCAACTCGGTTACCAAGTCGGTCGGCACAGGGCTGGGCGCAACGAAGGAGTTCGCGTTCGAGACAGCGGCTCGGCTGGCGGAGGGGACCCGCCGGGGCGTCGAGATATTCTTCAAGCGGTAGCGCAAGATTGCCGCGGGGCGTCTTTCGCCCGTCCTGCCGCCGCCCCGTTTTGATCCCGCCCCGCCGGTCGGCTAGAATGGTGTGTGGCACGACGGATTAGGAGACGGAGCCTTGGCGGCTCAGCAACCGAAGCCCAACGGACTCGCCGCACGCGCCCGGGCGCTCGTGGACGGCGAGATCCAGCACGCCATCCGCGAGGACGGGGGCGATATCGTCTTCGAGCGCCTCGACGGCCACACCGTGCACGTCCGCATGGGCGGCGTGTGCTGCGTGTGCCCCTCCGCCCCGCGGACGGTGAAGCTGTTTGTCGAGCGGCGCCTGCGCGACGACGTGAGCCCCGACTTGGTGGTCGAGGCACACTTCGTGAAGCCTTACTACATGATGAGATAACGCTCCCGTACGGGAGCCTCGCGATGGGGGACGGCACGCGGTCGTCCTGCAAATCCATCAAGGCGGTGCCAAACGGCGTTGCCTTGGGAAGGACATGAATGGCCAAGGGACATCAGAAAGTCGTCCGCCGCTCGCTCACCGACGCCGAGTGGCTCCAGCTTCGGTTCCGCGACGTGCACCGCTGGCGCGAGCTGGCCTCGCACCCCACCGAGGACTGGCAGGTCCACGACGCCGAGTATCCCGCGCCCGGGGTGGTGCAGCCCGTGGGCCACTGGCGGCGCATCCAGGACGGCGAGATGTTCGGCGGCCCCGATGCCACCGTGCTGTTCCGAGGCACCGCCGAGGTGCCGCCGGCCTTCGCCGGCCAGCCCGTGCTCTTCTCGCTGGCCACGCCCACCGAGATGCTCGTGCGCGTGGACGGCCGGCTGGCGGACGGCCTCGACCCCAACCGCTCCGAGATGCCCCTCGTGCGCCACGCCCAGGGCGGCGAGCGCTTCGCCATCGACCTCGAATGCTACGTACGCAGCGCCCCCGACGACACGCGGGTGAAGACCGGCCTCGGCTGGGGCTGCATGCAGCCGTGGCAATCGCCGCGCCTCGTGGTGCCCGACCGCGTGGTGGAGCAGTTCGTCCACGACTTCGAGGTGCCCCTCGACGCCGCGCTCTGCCCCCAGGTGGACGACGACGTGCGCGACCACCTGCTGCACCACCTCGATGAGGCGATGAAGTTCGTCGACCGCGACACCACCGACCGCGCCGCCTACCACGCCAGCCTCGCCGCGGCCCGCAAGCACCTGTGGCAGCACGTCTATCGCGCCCGCAGTCTGGGCGGCCAGGGCCGACTCGCCCTCGTCGGCCACAGCCACGTGGACGTGGCCTACCACTGGCGCACCCGCCAGGGCGTGCGCAAGAACGCCCGCACCACCGTCGTCCAGCTCGCGCTCATGGACGAATACACCGAGTTCCGCTACTGCCACACACAGCCCTACGTCTACGAGCAGCTCAAGGAGCACTGGCCCGAGCTCTTCGAGCGGGTGAAGGACAAGGTGCGCACCGGCCAGTGGGAACTGGTGGGCGGCATGTACGTCGAGCCCGACTGCAACGTGCCGAGCGGCGAATCGCTCATCCGCCAGTGCCTGCTCGGCCAGCTCTTCTACCAGCGCGAGTTCGGCCGCATCGTGGACACCTGCTGGCTGCCCGACGTCTTCGGCAACTCCTGGCTCATGCCGCAGATTCTCGCCAAGAGCGGCATCCGCTACTTCGTCTCCAACAAAATGAGCACGTGGAACGACACCAACCGCTTCCCCCACACCAACTTCCGCTGGCGCGGCGTGGACGGCACCGAGGTGCTGGCTTGCGTGCCCGCCAGCCACTTCATCTCGTGGCTCGCACCCGACCAGCTCCTGGCCAATTGGGCCGGCTTCCAGGAGAAGGTCGAGGTCGGCGAATCGATGAACATGTACGGCTTCGGCGATGGCGGCGGCGGCGCCACACGCGAGATGCTCGAGACGGCCCGCCGCATCAAGCACTTCCCTGGCCTGCCCCACACGCGGCTCGTCACGGCCAAGACTTACCTCGACGAGGCCTTCCGCCACCCCGAGAAGCTCGCCGTGTGGGACGACGAGCTCTACCTCGAGATGCACCGCGGCGTCACCACCACCAAGGGCAAGCTCAAGTGGCTCAACCGCCGGTGCGAAGTGACCGCGCGCGAGGCCGAGCTGTGGAGCGTCCTCGCCGAGCCCTACGGCTACACCGTACGGAAGGACAAGCTCGACGCGGCCTGGAAGCAGATCCTGGTCAACCAGTTTCACGACATCCTCCCCGGCTCCCACACTGCGCCCGTCGGCGTCGAGGCCGAGGAGACCTACGAGGCGGCTCACGGAGCTTTCTGTGACGTAATGCGTGAGGCCGTGGACCCTGATCTTCTGGGCATTTCCAGCGCGGCAGGCGAAAGCGATTGGTCCACCGTTACCGTATTCAACTCGCTTCCCTGGCCGGTGACAGGGCTTGTGCGTGCCTTTGCCTACCACGGCACCCCCAGACGCATTGTGGACATGGAGCGACGCGAGGTCCCGAGCCAGATGCTGCATGCGGACACGCTGGACGCGGGCCAGATCTTCGTGGCCCGCGACGTCCCGCCCTGCGGCTACGCCACGTACTTCATCGAGGAGTATCCAGCAGAGGCCGGTCGGGTGCTGGGGGCCGCCTCGAAGTCTGCGCCCTCATCACGTCTGAAGGCAACTCCCCGCGTGCTGGAGAACCGCTTCTTCCGCATCCGCCTCAACGGCAACGGCGAAATCACCCGCCTCCGCGACAAGCGCTGTGGCCGCGACATCGTCCCCAAGGGCGAGAAGGCCAACCGCCTCCAGCTCTTCGAGGACAAGCCGGGCAACTACGATGCCTGGGACATCGTGCCCATGTACCGCGACAAGGCATGGGAGCTTCCGCCGGCCACATCGGTCGAGGTGGTCGAGACAGGCCCCGTCCGGGCGGGCATCCGCATCGAGCGCGAGTTCTTCGGCAGCCGCCTCATCCAGCACATCTGGATCTATGCCGACGTTCCGCGCATCGATTTTGAAACGTTCGTGGACTGGCGCGAGCGCAACAAGCTCCTCAAGGTGGCTTTCCCCGTCAACGTCCTCGCGCGGCACGCCACCTACGACCTGAGCTACGGCGCCATCACCCGCCCCACCCATCGCAACACCTCGTGGGACCAGGCGAAGTTCGAGGTCTGCGGCCACCAGTGGGCCGACCTCTCCGAGGCCGACTACGGCGTGAGCGTGCTCAACAACTGCAAGTATGGCTGGGACATCGAGGGCAACGTCATCCGCCTGAGTCTGCTGCGCGGCTCCATCCGCCCCGACCCAGACAGCGACCTCGGTGAGCACGAGTTCATGTATTCGCTGTTCCCCCACATGGGCACGTGGCAGGAGGCCGGCACGGCCCGCGCAGCCCACGAGCTCAACTCCCCGCTCTACGCCGCCGGCGCCCGGCCATCGGGCCATGCGGGCACGCTGCCGCCGCGGCACAGCTTCCTTTCCCTCGACGCGGCGAACGTCCACGTGGGCGCGCTCAAGCCCGCCGAGGACGGCGATGGCGCGGTCCTGCGCCTCGTGGAGCAGCACGGCGCCCGCGGCCCGGTCACCGTCACCTTCGACCGGCCCCTCGCCTCGGTCGAGGAGTGCGACCTGCTCGAGCGCCGCGAGCGCAAGGTGGAGCACAGCGGCGCGAGCTTCACCACGGCCGTCCAGCCCTTCGAGATCAAGAGCTTTCGGCTCCGATGGTCGGGGGCGGCACCGTGAGACGCCGAGCGCGGCAGTTCAAAGCCGCCGTGGAGCGCAACTTCCGCCAGCGCCTGGTCTACGCGTGGGAGCTTCCGAGCATCATGCGGAAGCACATCTACACGGGGGCCATGGGCGGCACGTATTTCACCCTCGTCACGGGCATCGTGTTCGTCTACTTCGGCAACGCGGTGGGCATGACGCCCTTGCTGTGGGGGCTGATGGGCGGCATCGCGTCGTGGGTGCTGGCGGGGCAGATCCTGTCGGCCGTGGTC
>JADHXT010000281.1 GCA_016782825.1 Candidatus Brocadiia bacterium
GTGCACGTTACCCAGGTGCCACTTGCCCAACTGGTGGCATCGGTAGCCGCGCGCCGCAAGATGGTGGAGGTAGGTGCGGAACGGCTCGCGGAGCCGCAGCGGGTCATCGCGTCCCTGAATGTTGCGCCAGAGGCCGAGGGTGCTCGGGTAGCGCCCTGTAACGATGGCCGCTCGCGTGGGCGAGCAGAAGGGCACGGGGCAGGTGGCGTGTGTGAAACGGGCGCCTTGCGCGGCCAGACGGTCCAGATTGGGCGTCTTGACCAGCGGGTTGCCGGCGCAGCCGAGCACGCCATGGTGATGCTGGTCGGTCATCAGGAAGAGCAGGTTGATGGGCTTGTTCGGTGTGGACCGCGCGCCTCGCGTGCATCCTGCGGCGAAGGCGGAGGTGGTGGCGGCAGCGAGAAACCGTCGCCTCGTGCGCGTGCTCAAGAGGGTTCCTTCCTCGACGAGTAGGGTAAGGTGCGGCTTCCATTACACGCCTCTTTGCCTCCGGGTGCAAGCTTGAATGCCGCAGGCGTCTGGGCTAGAATGCCTGCATCGCCCATCCCGCACGGCAGAAGAGAGTGAAGGGGAAAGTGAAAGTGAAAGTGAGAGTGAACCTGTCCCCTTTTCTGCGCCCGTTCACCCTCCCTTTCCCTTTCACTTTCCTGGTGTGCCTGCCGTTGCTCGTTTCCTCAGGAGTGCATCGTTCCATGGCTGCCGAAACGAGCGCCGAGAGGCCCCGTGCGATCCGCCGCTCCGACGTGGTGTTCATGTACGACAACCCCAAGATGTATGAGCCCTACGGGTGCACCGTGATGGGGTGGGCAGGCCGGAACAACGCCAAGCACATCGAGGCCGCGCACGCGAAGGGGGTGCGCTGGTTTTCGTGCAGCGTGGGCTTCCTCACCGAGTTCAAGGGCGCCATCGATTTCAGCGACGACTTTCTCGACGAGGCCTGCCGCAACTTCGAGGGCAAGCCCTTCCTCGTGCCCTGGCTGTGGGACCACAAGCACAAAGGGCATCCTGCCTACTGGTGGTGCACCAACAGCCCGCTGTATCGCCAGTATCTGTTCCACCGCCTCGAACAGACGATGAAGAACGGCCCCGACGGCCTGCACATCGACGACTACCGCGGCACGTCGGGCAGCATCACCTGGCTCTCGGGCGGCTTCTGCCGCCACTGCATGGCCGCCTTCCGAACCTACCTGAAAGAGCACGTGCCCGAGGGAAGATTGCGCAAGCTCGGCATCGAGACGCTCGACACGTTCGACTACCGCCAGTTTCTTCTCGACCGTGGCGTGACACCCGCCGACTACAACAAGCGCCGTTCGCGCCTGCCTCTGGCCAGCGAGTTCCACCACTTCCACGTGATGGCCAACAATGCCTTCGTGGCCGAATACCGCCGCAGGGCCGAGTCCCTGCGCGGGAAGCCGGTGTCGCTGAGCGTCAACTCTGGGCTGAGCAACCCGCACGCGCTGGTCATCGCGCCCGAGCTGAGCTACTTCTGCTGCGAGGTGCACCACGGCGCGGCCCAGCGGCAGCCGGCCACCCACCCGATCACCATCTACAAGCTGGCCGACGGCCTCGACCGCCCCGTCACCTCCACGGCCAGCGGCCAGGACTGGGCTTTCGTCCACGAGTACAAGACCTATGGCCTCGTCCGCTCCTGGGCGGCCCTCTCCTACGCCTTCGGCCACACGCTGATGGCTCCCCATCGCCAGTGGTGCTACACCAAAGAGAAGGGCACCCACTGGACGGAGGCCCCCGCGAAGGAGTATGCCCCCGTCTACCGCTTCGTCCGCGAGCACGCCCGCCTGTTCGACCGCTACGAGGCCGTGGCACAGGTGGCCGTGGTCTACAGCAACGCCGCCAACCGCAAGCACCGCGGCCGCATCGAGGGCATCTGCGTGGACCTCGCCCGAGCCAACGTGCCGTACACCGTGCTTATCGCCGGCGACGAGTGGCTGGCCCACCGTCTCGGCGCTCGGCAGCTCGCGCGCTTCAAGGCCGTCGTGGTGCCGAAGACCGCCGAGTTCGACCCCGTGCAGCAGCAGCTTATCGACAGGGTGCGCGCCGACGGCCGGCTGGTCACCTGGCCCGACAAGCAACGGCTGGCCACCCTCGTGCCGTCGCCCATCACCATCCAGGGAGCCGAGCGGGTAATGGCCGTGCCGCGCGCCATCCCAGGCGACCGCAAGGCCCCCGTCGTCGTCCACCTGCTGAACCGCAGCTACGATAAGGACAGGGACAGCGCGATCGAGCAGCGCAACGTGTCGCTGCGCCTTCGTCGCTCGCTGTTCGGCGGCAGGAACTTTGCCAAGGCAACACTCCACGCGCCGCAGGCACAGTCCACGCCGCTCGCCATGGAATGTGGCCCCGAAGAGATGACCACCACCATCCCCAACTTGGGCCTCTGGGCCATCGTGGAGTTGCTTCCGTGAAAGGGCACCCCGTCATCGCGTACGCTCGTCCCGCGCGGCCAGCGGCCTGCCTGCACCTTGCCACGATGGTGGTGGCCAGCGTCCTCTCGCTGGCCTGCCTCGCTGCCGAGGACGACGCCGCCGACGACGCCACGGCCACGAAGCCCGACGCGCGAACTTACAAGCTGGAAGTGAGCCAGGGCCAGGCCTTTGCCGTGATTCGCACGATCGGCGAGTTGAGCCAGGGGGCGTATCTGGAGGTGCGCCGCGGCACGCAGTTCGTTGGCTACGCTCGCGTCACCGACGTGACGGAGCGATGGCCCAAGGTGGGCATGCTCATCGGCACGGGCCGCCACGGCGACGTCCTCGTGCCCGTGGCCCCCGCGATCCCACGGGTGGTGCTGCTGACCGACGAGCCCAAAGGCCGCGAGGCCAAGGAGTTGGCGGCGCTCTGTGGCGAGCGCCTCAAGATCGTGCCCATCGGTGACCGAATGCTGCGCCCCCGTCCCGACGATCTCCTTGTGGCCATCATCCACTCCCTGCAGGGAGGCGTCCCCTTCCTTGTCGGGGATCCCATCGTCCAGCCCCACGTGAGCGCTGGCGGCAAGGCCGTGGTGGACTTGCGTTTCTTCACGCTGCTCAAGCAGATTCGCTACGACGACGTCTACCACGCCGGCCCGCCCGAGTTCCAGATACTCGCCAAGAGCTCCCTCACGGCAGGCTTCGACGAACGCGACCGCATCCCCTGGCACGGCAGCCCCAAACCTCGCAAGGTGACCAAGGAAGTGACGGTGAAGCGGGGACGCAAGGTCTACAAGCGCACCCTCACCAAGACGGTGAAGCAATACACCACGCGCTTCCTCAAGGCCCTGCCTACAGGGGCAGTGGAGCCAGGGGCCTGGGCGGGCGTGGGAACCGCTCTGGGCGCCGGGAAGGCCATCGCCTCCGACGTGGAGGTGACCAACACTGCCGTGCTCGAAGACAAGTCGTCAGGCCACCTGGTGGTACTCGATCTGGCCACACTCGACGGACGCGCGGGCCGTGACCCCGGCTGCAAGAACAAGCTGCACTTCATCTCGTGCCTCCTCGGCACGGGGCCGCGCTACTCCCGCTTCCGTCCCCAGCGGCCCGACTACGCGTCGGTGCTCAACGAGATGGAAACGCTGGCGCAGCAGCACCGAGGCCTGCTGGCCCTCAAGAGCGAGGGCACGGGCAGCGGCGACGACGTGACCATCCACAGCCTGACCTGCGGCGAGAAGGACAAGCCGCTGGTGGTCCTCGCCGGCTGCTTCGAGGGCACCGACTGGATCACGGCCACCACGCTCCTGCGGCTGGCCGAAGTGCTGGCCACCAACCCGCTGAAGGACCCGAAGATCGATGGTGTCATCATGCGCCTCCAGATCAAGATCATCCCCGTGCTCAACGTGTACGGCTACGACAACGAGAAGCCCCTCAACGGCAAGGGCTGCGAGATCAACCGCAACTTCCCCTACCACTGGGCGGCCTACGCCGACCACGCCCATCGCGGCAAAGAGCCCATCTCCGAGCCCGAGAGCTACATCATCAAGCGGCTCGTCGAGGACCAGAAGGCCATCGCTTTCCTGGAACTCGACGCCGACACGTACGACGACGGCTACCGCATCGTGCGTGCCCGCGACCTTTCCGATGCCCAGCGCACGCTGCTCCACACCTGGCGCGCCGTCCTCAACGCACGCCTCCGCCACCGCTTCGTCGTCAACGGCGACAGCCCGCTCGAGTTCCGCCTCACCCGCGACAAGGAGCGCCCTTCGGCCATCAACTGGGCAGGCAAGCTCGGCACCCTGGCCGCGAGCGTCAAGATCTGTGGCGACGGCGAGGATTCGCTCATCAATCACGACGCCGGCATCGAGGCGGCCCTCCATTTCCTCCACGTGGTGGCACTCGCCGGCGAGCCGCCTGGCGCGGAGGGCCCGCCGTGACCCACCGCGGCGCGCCCGTGCCACGGGCCTGGCCTCGCTGGGCCGACATGGTGTCGGCATCCACTGTTGCCGCCATCCAGCCGGGCTTTCCACTCGACACGGCATCCCAGCGCGAGGGGTCGTTCGGTTTGCATTCGCGGTCGATTCCAGTATGATAGCCAAGCAACTGTACAGCCCCGTCACCACACTGGACGCGTTGATGATCCGCAAGGTCTCCTCCCACGGCATCGGCTACTCGGTGGCCGACCTTGATCACGCCCGCTATATCTTCGCCGCCGCACTGCCGCGCCAGGGCTCCGACTTGGCCGCACAGGCCACCGACGCTTTGAGCACCATCCACAACGTGCTCCAGAGCGAGGGTTGCTGCGCCGCCTCCATCGTCCAGCAGTCCGTCTTCATCAGCGACCACGACGAGATCGACGCCTGCAAGCAGATCATGCGCGACTTTTACGGCGACGATCTCCCCGCCACCACCTACGTCGTGCAGCCTCCCTGCGATGGCAAGCTGCTGGCCATCGAGGCCTGGGGCGTGTGCCAGGGAAGCAACGGGAAAGCGATCTACATCGAGCGCGTCTCGGAGCACCTCGTCATCGTGCGCCACGGCGGCGTGGAATGGGCACACGTGGCGGGCATCGTGCCACAGACCGATGCCTCCGGCGTCTACGCCCGCACCGCCGACAGCCTCCGCAGAATGCGCGACATTCTCGCCACCCGCGGCTTCACCTTCGACCAAGTGATTCGCACGTGGTTCTACCTCGGCGACATCGTGGGCCCCGAGGGCGATACCCAACGCTACAAAGAACTCAACCG
>JADHXT010000282.1 GCA_016782825.1 Candidatus Brocadiia bacterium
TATGCCACCGCCGCGTTCAGCGACACGCCCTTCGCGATGGGGGCGGGCATGGGGCGGGGCTTCGACACCTTCCGCTTCTTCCAGGAGGGCAAGTGCCACCGGCCCATCGACCCGGGCCGCGACTACGACGTCTCCGACGCATATCTCCCGCCCCACACACCCCAGCGGGAACGCAACTTCTATCGCCACACGATGATCAACCGCGAGTATGCGATGGAGACCCATGGGAAGGCGTGCCCCGAGTTGCTCTTCGACGCGGCCATCGAGTGGCTCGACGAGCACCATTCCGAGCCCTTCTTCCTCTGGATCGACAGCTTCGAGCCTCACGAGCCGTGGTGCCCCGAGGAGCCCTATCGGAGTCTCTACGCCCACGCCTACGCCGATCGCTACATCCCCTTCCCCGTCGGGCCGTCGAGCGACTGGATGACCGAGGCCGACATCGACCACGTGCTGGCGCTCTACAAGGGCGACATCACCCACACCGACGAGATGGTGGGCAAGGTGACGGCGAAGCTCGCCGAGCTGGGCCGCGCCGACGACACCATCGCCGTGATCCTGAGCGACCACGGCGAGCCCTTCGGCGAGCATGGGGTCATCCGCAAGTACAACTGCGTGGTCTACGACGAGCTGGCCCTGATGGTGTGGGTGATGAGCGCCCCGGGGCTCGTCGAGCCCAGCACGCGGCTCGGCGGGCTGGTGCAGAACGTCGACTTCGCGCCGACCCTGCTCGATCTGCTGGGCATCGAGATGCCGGCGCGGCCGCGGCCCGGGGCGTGGATGGATTACGAGCCCGACACCCAGGCCGACTTCTGCGGCGTCTCGGCGGCGAACGCGCTGCGCGGCGAGGCCGAGACCGTGCGCCAGCGCGCCTATCTCGGCGCCTTCGGCCTGCGGGGCGCCATCCGCACCGAGCGCTGGAAGCTCATCGACAACCACGGCGAGAAGCCCAACGAGCTCTTCGACATGCTCGCCGACCCCGCCGAGCGCACCAACCTGTTCGAGCAGGAGGCCACGCTGGCGCGGGACCTCCATCGCCGCCTTTGGGACTTCCGCCGCATCTGGTCGGGCGCGCTTGCCTGGCGCGACAAGCCGGCGCAGCAGTGAAGATGCGGGAAAAAGGGAGACTGTAGCATCATTACAGAGTTTCGTGCTTGACTCTTGCCCGGCAATCGGCCAGGATCCCAGAGGCAATCCTGCTTCTGGAGAACGTCGCCGTGCCCAGACCTGGTGAGTACGTTGCGGATTCGACTGAGGGGGTCCGTCGTGTCGAAGACCTCCCAAAGCCCAAGATCGTCCGGAGAAGCCGCAATTGCAGGCGGCGGCGGTGTCCGCGATGCGGCCGAAGCGCCTATCGGCTCCGGCGCGTGGACCGGACGCTCCACGATCTCGGGGACCCCGTCTCGGGACGACCCTGCGATCTTCACGTCACGTACTCTCAGCATCACTGCCCCCGGTGCGACCTGTACTTCAACGCCAACATGGACGATCTCGCTCTGCCGAAATGCCACTACACCCACCGGGTCGTGGCCCTGGCGATCCGGCTGGCCGTCGAAGATGGCCTGCCGTACCGGGCAGCGTCCTGGCATCTGTGGCGGGATCACCGGGTGTTCGTCCCCTTCGCCACGGTGCAGAACTGGGTGGAGGCCGGGGGGGAAAAAGGCGGAGGCGTACGTCGCGGCGGACTACCTCGATGAGGCCCTGGCGGACTTCTCCGGGTATATTGCCGCCGACGAACTGTACGATGGCCCCTTCTGCGTGCTTTCGATCGTGGACAACCGGGCCTTCAAGCGTTTGGTGTATGACGTGCTGGACCATGATCCCGCACACGAGGACATCCTCCGCTTCTTCCGGCGATTCCAGCACGCCTTGGAGGCCCGCGGCCTGGCCGTCAAGGGCATCACGACAGACGGCTCCCCCCTCTATCCCGCCCCGGTGCTGGAGGTCTTCGGTCCCATCGCCCACCAAGTCTGTGAATTCCACGTCGTCGCGGAACTCACCAAAGCCGTGCTGGGCGGCGTGGCGAAGGTGCGCAAGACGCTGAAGGCCCGCCTGTTTGGCCATCGCCATCTCTTTGTGAAGCATCGCCTCACCCAGGCCGACAAGCGCATCCTGGCCCGGGTCAGCACAGGCCAGCGCCACCTTCGCTCCTTGCGCCAAGTCATGGACGAGGTCTACCGCCTCTTCGACCGTCGCTGTCGCACCGACACCGCGCTGCGAAAGCTCGCCACACTGCGCCAGCGCGTTCGGCGCTTCACGTCGATCGGCAAGACCCTCCAGAAGCTCTTCTCCCCCACCCTCGAGCGAGCGCTGACGTTCCTGGACGATTCGCTCTTGCCGTCCACCTCGAACGCCGTCGAGCGCGGGAACCGTCGTCACCGGAAGATGCAGAAGACCGTCTACCGAGTCCGCACCCAAGAGCACATCCAAGGCCGAATCGCCCTGGACATGCAACGCGACGCCCAGGCCGAAGGGCGAACCCAAACCATCGGCCTCCTTCACCAAGTGAGAGCTGGGTTCCCGTAGGAAGCACTCTGTAATGATGCTACAGTCTCGAAAAACCCCCGTTTTTGGGGCAGCCAAGGAGGGCCGAGAGCGGCAACGTGCGGCGTGGGCCTCAACGAGCGAGTCAGGGCGACGAGGCCAGACCCCGATGCTCTATGCCCATGAGGGGCTCTGGCACACCATGACGCGGATCCAGCCGCTGTCTTTGTCTCCACAGAAGCGAAAAACGCCTCCCCGACGGGCTCACGAGGTCGCCGGGGCGCACTCCATCTGCCAGGTGACCCGCCGGAACCAGCGCCTGACGTTGCAGGCGGCGCCGATGAGGTAGTTGGCCAGCCCGGTTTTCGGCAATCCCCTGTAGCGCGTGCGCCGAAGCCCGGCCCGGGTCGCTTCGCTGATGGTGCCCTCGATGGCGTTGCGCTGGCGCATGCGGTCCTGGAACGCTTCGGTCTTCATCTCGCGCCGCCGACGCTGCAACAGGTCGTGATGAATCCCCACGCTGACTATGCGGCGGCCGCTCTTGCTGCCCGTGCACCGCTTGCTCAGCGCGCAGGCGTCGCACTGGCCGGCCCACTCGAAGCGGTAGTAGTCTTTGCCCTGGTGGCTGTCGTGGATGAGGCTGCACTGGGTGCTGGTCTTGCCTGCCGGACAGATGGCTTTCCGCGCGGCGATGTCGATGTCGAATTCCTCGGTGGCGAACTTGCCCTTGTGCTTTTGCGAGGGGAGCGCCGGGCCGACGAGCTCGCGGCCCTGGGCCTCGGCCTCGGCGAGGGTCTCGCCGCTGACGTAGGCGGCGTCGACGTAGGTCTCGTCGGCGGGCTCCTCGCCGCGCGCGGCTTGGCCGTCCGCCATGCGGTGCATCCCGTCGATGTCGCTGGCGACGGCTTCGGTGGTCACCATGTCGGTGATGAACTGCTCGGTCGGCTCTCCTTTGGGCTTGGGCCGGCCGTCCTCGGGCACCGTCTCCTCGAACTGGGTCTTGTAGCCGACCCAGCTCTTGTCCTTCGTCGTGTCCTTCGTGGACCACTGGGCGTCGGGCTCGTGGGGGTTCTTGGCCGTGCGTGACGACTCCTTCTTCCGCTGCTGCGGGCCGTCCACACACAACTCGTATTGCTCCAGAAAGACCCGTTCCAGCAACAACAGCTCCTCACTGCCCCCCAGCGAGAGGGCCTGCCCCCTGGCCCACACGATCACCGTCAAGGCATCGCGGCCAGCCTGCGCGAACTTCGCGACCAACTGCTCCTTGGTCTGCCGTCGCCAATCCACCTGGCTGTCCCGATACCGCTCGATGAGCACGTCCCAGGCGTCGAGCTCCGCCTGCATCCCCTGCCGCTCGACCTCCTCGAGGGCCAGCCGAAGGCTCTCACGAACCACCTCCAGGCGGCTCATCTTCGCCACCACTCCCAGCACGTGCGTCGAATCCACCCGAACCTTCGAGCGCTTGCGGATCAACCCCTCCTCCCGCAACACATCCAACACGGTATCGAACACCAGCCGCTCCTGCCCTCCAGCCAGCAGCCGACGCCGAAACACCACCAGGTCCGTCGGATGAAACCCCTTGTAATCCAGTTCCAGGCCCAGGGCATACTTCCACCCCAGGTGCAGGCGCACCATTTCCACCGCCTTGCGGTCCGGCACCTTCTCCATGAACTGGAGCAGCAACACCCCGGCCATCAGCACGGGCTCGATCGCCGGCCGCCCGTTGTCCTGGCAATACAACCCCACCAGCACAGGACGAATCCGCCGCAACGCCGGCAGAACCTTCTCACGGAACAAACGGTAAGGGTCCCCCGGGCCAAAGAGCACTTCGACCAGGAACGCCACGTCGAAGAACGACCCCTGCGTCTTCGGCTTCGGTACGCTCACTTCTCCTCCTTGCGAAGGCGGGCCAACTCGATATTGCACTCCACCAGCCGTTCGACCAGCCGGCGGAACTTGTTGTAGGTGCGCACCTGCTCGGCGACCTTCGGCAGGTCTCGCTTCGAGACGAACTCGGTATGGCTCTTACCCTTGAACGTGTAGCTGAGGTAATGATACGGCCCGTGCTTGACAGGGTTCTTTGGGCGACAGCACCGGCACCCCGGCTTCCCACACACATTGAGGCGGCTGTATAGATTGCCCGGCCGCAGGGGTCCCAGGGCAGCGATCTCCCGCTGGGTCCTCGCGATCTCGGCCTGGAGCTTTCGCGTGCTCGCGTTCATGTCAGATAGCATACTAATGCAATCCGACCACGTCAACAAAAAAACCCGGAGAAGCAAGGGGGTTTTTCAGCAGAATCAATAATGTAGACCTGACCCCACCTGCTCGCTCGCACTGCAGCGCCCACGGATACCTTCCCTGCCTGCCCACGAAGCAAGACCGCAACCCGCCGGCAAGGCAAGCAGCGTCTCGATCACATGGGACGTGTTCCCAAACTCTACGCCGTGGCTTACCCTTGGCGCAGTACGAGCCGTTGCGGGTGGACATCGAGGAGAAGCGGTAGCCAGGGATGTCGCCCCGGCGGATCTGGCAGGACACGCGGGGCGAGCAGGTCTCTGGCACGGCGCCACCAGCCCGTTGAACTGCCGGCGTGCGTCTTCATCCGGGATTCAGTGAGCAAACGACCCGTATCCGAGCGCATTCAGGGGGGACTTGGCCTTCCCCTCCGCCGCCTTCGGCCCCGTCAGC
>JADHXT010000283.1 GCA_016782825.1 Candidatus Brocadiia bacterium
ACCAGGAGCATGGCGACAATCTTAGGTTCATTCCCCTGGACGAGGATTTCCGGAAAGAACTTGAGGAGATGTTTGGGATCGATCTCCCCAACGCAGACTGCTACTTCATCGTTCGGACGCCCCAATGACCCCCTGATCGCGAGGGAAGAGGCCGTGGGGCCAAGCTCCCCACGGCCTCCTTCCTATTGGAGGCTGCCCTGCTCGTGAGATCGATCTCCCTGATTCTAATCGCCCTGGCCCTGACGGTCTCGGGCTATCTGCTGTACCGACACTTCGCGCTGACCGGCCCTCCGGCCCTATCCGGGACAGATTTCTGCTCGGCCGTGTTCGGCGTGGGCTGCGACAAGGCACTGCGAAGCCCGCTGGCCGTCCAGTTGGGGCTGCCATTGGCCGGCTGGGGACTGGTCTATCACGGCACGCTGGCCGCGCTGTTGCTGCTGGGCTGGGCCGTCGGCGACAGCTTCCGCTTCGAGGCGGCGACGGCCGCGCTGCTGCTGGCCTTGGCCGCCGCCTTGGGCAGCCTCGCCTTGTTCGTCGTGATGCTCACACCCCTGGCGCCATTCTGTCCCTTGTGCGCCGTGGCGCACGCGATCAATCTGCTGCTCCTGTTCCCGCTGAAGCGACTCACCGGGCGTCCCGTGCGGCAGTTGGCTCAGGCAGTGGGCGGGGCGATCAGGTACCTTGTCGGCCGCAAGACGGCCGATCCCGCCGCCGCCCGATGGAAGCTGGTGGGATTCCTCGCCGCAGGCCTGGTGGCCGTGGTCATCTACCAGTGGGTGTTCGTCGAAGTCGCGCTCCACGCCCACTCAGGGAAAGCTCCCTTCGATCCGAAGGAAGCGGTCGCCGTCTTCGAGGCGAGCCCGAAGAAGGACACTCCGGTCACCAACGCGGACCCGAAGCTCGGCCCGTCGGTCGCACCGGTCCGGATGGTCGTCTTCAGCGATTTTCAGTGTCCCGGCTGCGTGCAGTTGTGGCGGACGATACCGGGCGTGAGGAAGCAGTTCGGCGACAAGATGCAGATCGTCTTCAAGCACTTCCCGCTGGACAGCGCCTGCAACTCGATGCTGAAGGGGAAGCTGCACCCGAAGGCCTGCGAAGCCGCCCAGGCCGCCGAGGCCGCACGGGAGCAGGGGCAGTTCTGGCCCTTCCACGACGCGGTGCTCATGCCGCGCTCCGGCGGCAAGAAGACGCTGAAGGCGATGGTCGAGGAGTTGGGCCTGGACTTCGGCCGATTCGACGCCCATCGCCGCGGAGACGCGGGCCTGGCCAAGATCAAGGCGGACATCGACCTGGGCATTTGCCTCGGCGTCGACGGCACGCCGTCGGTGTTCCTCAACGGCCGTCGCGTCTACGACACGCGCGAACAGGCGCTGCGGTTCCTGATCGGCCACGAGCTCGAGCACGCAGGCTACGCGAAATAGGGGGCGCTGATATGGAATGACCGTTGTTAAGTGATTAGCGTGTCTCCCGGATGTCTTGCTCTTTCTGTTCGTCCGTCAATCGATTGTGGGGGCGGAGGGTGTAGGCCTCTTCGACGGCATCGACCTGTTCATCGCGTACGGGGCCCACGACGGCAACGACGTCACCCTGTTCACCGGCTCCGAGCCGCAGATGGCCGTCCCCGAGCCGGCCACTCTGAGCCTCCTCGGCCTCGGCGGCTTCGCGCTGCTGCGCAGGCGCCGCAGGAGCTGACCGACCATCACACCACAACTCCACAAGGCGCCCTGGCTCACGCTGGGGCGCCTTGCTCATGGCGTCGCGCGCCAAGCCGCTACGTCAAGGAGTCTTGGCGTGCGCACGGCTTCCTCATCACGCCGGAATCCGACGCCGCTGGAAAGCCGGTCGCCTGGTTCCAGGACAGGAGCTCGGACGGAATCAATGACTTGATGGCTGAGTTGGGCCCCATCAAGAGTGGCGCGGATTCCAGTGCTTCTGCGATCAACTCTTCCGATCAGGTAGTCGGATCGTCAGATGGGCACGCTGTCCTCTGGGAGAGTGATGGGCAAGGCAACGCTACGCTCACCGACCTGGGCAAGGTGAAAGGTGAGAGAACTACCTGGGGCGGGAGCATCAATGACGCCGGTCAGGCGGTCGGCTTCGGGCACTCAACATCTGGAGGCGGAGTTACCCGCACCGCGTTCCTCTGGGAGAACGGGCAGATGACCAAACTCATCGACCTGATCGAGAACAGCGAAGGGATTGGTGGCCTCGATGCGTTCGGGATCAACGAGCGCGGTGAGATTGCAGGCGCCATCCGGGGTGACGGCTACAGCCACGCCTACATCGCCCGCCCCTCGACGCAGGCCCCCCCGTCCCCTGGCATCACCGTTGAGCCGACCGATGGGCTGGTCACGACCGAGGGGTTCGGGACCGACACCTTCACCATCGTCCTCGACACCCAGCCGACGGACGACGTGACCATCGCCCTCTCGTCCAGCGACACCAGCGAGGGCACCGTCTCGCCGGACAGCGTCACGTTCACGGCCACCAACTGGGACCAGCCCCAGGCCATCACGGTCACGGGCGTGGACGACGCCGATGCAGACGGCGACGCGCCCTACACCATCCTCACCGCTCCCGCCGTCAGCGGCGACTCCGACTACGGGGGCCTCAATGCCGCCGATGTCGACGCCGTGAATCTCGACGACGACGCGCCGAGTGGTGGTGTGACCGTCGTGTCGGTCACCTCACGAGACATCCGGTTGGGCGGGAAGTACAACATCACGGCAAGCATCAGAAACGAAGGACCCGCCGCCGTCATCATCCACGTGGACTGCGAGGTGGAGGACAGCTCAACCGACATCCAGCAGCTCACGACACGGGAGGTGACCATCGAGCCCGGGGTCACCGCCAACGTCAAGTTCAACGACTACTCCGACTCCTCGAAGGTCTCGGCGGGCATGTGCACTGCCTGGATAACCGTCGAGGAAGACCCGACGGCCGAAGGCTCGGACACATTCAAGCTCAAGTAGCATCGAGCCCAAGCTGACGCAGCCGATGGCAAGGGGACGCGCGCCGGAGCGGAGGGAGGGCCGCTCCGGCGCTCCCTTCTCCAGAACTAAGAGGTGCGTTCACAAAACCCGGCATCGCTGTCGGTACACGATGACAACCACGACCAAAGGCAGGCAGGGAGCACCAGGCGCCGTGGCCGGCTGTACCTTCACAGCCCTTGCTCCGCCACCCCACCCACTCCGCCTTCCTGCCTTCTGGCCAGCGATCCCGCGCACCTGCCTTGTGCCACTCGCTCCTCATCCACTTGCCGAACCTGGTCCGCTGGGCACTGTCGCTGGCTCGTCCGATCTCATCTGCCCATGCCGACCCGGCTTGGTGTTGCTCAACATCCATCTTCATCCTCTCCTGCATCGACCCAATCACCCAGGCCCTTCTGCTCCCGCTCAACGACCCTGCCGCACCAAGGGCAGCATAGGCCACGTTTCGTGGCCGTCACCAGCCCGCCACACCATTCACACGTTCTCATCCTCATCACCCCCAGCCCGCCATCAGGCGAGCTCAACTCGGGGAGTGGTTGAGCTTGCCTCGCGGTACCTCTGGGGGCTCGGTCTGTTGCCGAGCCGCTCTTCGCGGCCACGGCGTGATAGGCTTGGCCAATGCCCAGTACATAACAACAGCCACGCCCATCGGCCGGGACGGGGCACCCGGCACCGTGGACGGCTGGGGCGCTGGCCAGCGGGGGCGGGGTAGCGGGCACCAGGGTCGGGGGTGCCGTCTCTTGACAGGGCCAGAAGGAGATGCTAAAAGACTTCTGCAGGGTCTAGGCTCTCTCTGTAGCCTGGGCAGGATTCGACGTGTAGCGAGTTCTGGGAGAGGCGGGCGCTCCCGGCGGGGGACTCGAAGAAAACGAGGCCGCATGCCCAGCCTGTGCGAGCCGCGGAACCTCAACTGAGCATGGGAGTGACTTCCATCATGTGTACACATTGCACTCGCAGACAGTTTGCCGGGGTAAGTGCGCTGAGCGGCATAGCATTGGCAATGGGGCACTTGGCGGCCAAGGCCGGCGTCTCGATCCGCGCACGCGCGGCGGACTCAAAGGTCCGGATCGCCGCGATCATTGCCGGCACGCCGGGGGAGCGCAGTTGGTCCCCGTCGGAAGCGGAGATCGCGACCGCTCGGAAGCGTTTGGCCGAAGCAGAGAAGAACCTCGGCAACGTGGAGTTCATCGTCGGCCAGGCAAACAACGCCAGGCAGACTGAACAGCTACTGGCCAAGGCGGGTCCCGACGCCCCCGTCCTGGCAATCAGCGCAGACATCTTTGGCCCAAGGAGGGTCATGCCGGCGATCTTCAAACAGCGCAGGGCGGTAGCCTTGTTCCATCTCCCTGTTGTTGGTGGGCACGATTGGTGCCT
Source organism: Candidatus Brocadiia bacterium (assembly GCA_016782825.1). Classification (GTDB taxonomy): domain Bacteria; phylum Planctomycetota; class PUPC01; order DSUN01; family DSUN01; genus BS750m-G60. Next base: position 4,365 of record JADHXT010000283.1, read on the forward strand.
GGTGAAGCCGTGGCGTGAGGAGGGGCACAGGATCACGCTCTTCAACACCACGGACTACGACGAGTTGGAGCGGGCGGCAGCACTGCTGAGGGTGATCCCGCTGTTGCGTAGAAGCCGAGTGCTGGTCTCTCCACCGTTCAAGGGGACGCCTGAGTCCTACGCGCCGGATCAGGTGAGGAAGCGGCTGGGGGTCGAAGTCCTGAGGATCGCCGAGGGGCGCTATGACGAGGCTATGGCGAAAGTGGACGCCGCTGCCGCGGAGGCCGAAGCGAAGGAATGGCTCGACGAAGCGAAGGGCATCGTCGAGCCGACCAGGGAGGACGTGGTCAAGGCCGCCAGGGCAAGTCTGACACTGGACCAGTTGATCGCCGAGAACCGCGCCGCCGGGTTATGCGTGGGGACGTGCATGCGCTGGCTGCCGCGCGGTTTCCCATGCCTGGGGTTCTCACGCCTGAACGACCGAGGGATCCCTGCCGCTTGCGACGGGGACATGGACTGCTTGCTGACGATGCTGATCTTCCAGCACGTGCTGAACCGGGCCGGTTTCCTGGGCAACGCGGCGGGCGTGGATACAGCCAAGAACGCCTTCCACCTCTCCCACTGCTCGGCCCCACTGCGAATGGAAGGCCCTCGAAGCCCCAGGGCGCCCTACCTGCTTCGTCGGCACGCGGAGGTCCGTGGCGGTGCAGTGACGGAGGTCCACTACCGCATCGGGCAGGAAGTCACATTCACCAAACTGGTCCACCTCAACACCTTGCTGGTGTTCACCGGGAAGCT
>JADHXT010000284.1 GCA_016782825.1 Candidatus Brocadiia bacterium
CACGGTGACCCGCGGCGGCGGCACCTGTGACATCAGCTCGAAGGCGTCGACAAACTCGGCCATGATCCGAAAGACGCGCCACGGGTCCTGCTTCGTGAAGTCGTAGATGTTCGACTGCATCAGTGCTCCTCAGTCTGCCAGATGGTTTGCCAGCTCGATGTACTGGCCGACGCTAAGGCTCTCGGCGCGGGCCGATGGCTCGATGCCACACCGCTCGATGAGCGCCTCGGCGGCGGCCTTGTCGGCCACGACGCGGGACGTCCCGAGCGCATTGGCCAGGCTCTTCCTGCGGTGGCCAAATGCCCCCCGCACGACGTCGCGGAAGGCATCGTAGTCCCTGATCGCCCTGCGGCGCTCCGCCTCGGGCACGATGCGCGCGATGGCCGACTGCACCTGCGGGCGCGGCCAGAAGACCGTCGGTGGCACGGTCCTCACGAGCTCGGCCCGCGCGTGGGCCTGCACGATCACCGACAATGCCCCATACTCCCTGTGCCCAGGCGTCGCGGCGAATCGCTCGGCCACCTCCTTCTGCACGGTGACCACCACCATCGCGAGAGGCAGGTCGGTCTCCAGCAGATTCGCCACGACGAGCGACGCAATGGAGTAGGGGAGATTCGACACCACCCGCAACGCCCCATAGTCGCCGCGGGCCCACGCCTCGCGTATCGCCTCGAGCGCCTCCGGAGCCATCTCGTGCTTGCCCGCCAGGACATCGAGATTCAGCAGCCGCACATTGGGGCGCTCGGCCAGGCACCGCGAGGCGATGGCAAACAGGCGGCGGTCCACCTCGACGCCGATCACCTGCCCTGCCACGTCGGCCAGATGAGCCGTCAACAGCCCCGTGCCGCACCCGATATCGACCACCAGATCCCGCGGCCCGACCTCCGCCGCCCGCACCACGAACTTCAGCAGATTATGGTCGATCAGGAAGTTCTGGCCGAATCGCCGCTTCGGCCGCATGCCGAAGTAGTCGAACACCGCGGCGAGGTCGCGCTGGGTCCGCACGTTGGCCAGCGCTTTGGCGATATCGAACGGCTGCTGATCGCCGCGCTGCGGCTCATCCATCGCGTCAGAGCTCGTCGCCGGGCACGGGGGGCACGTCGGGCACGCGGCTGAGGGCCTCGAGGAAGCGCTCGCGGCTGGCCCCCTTGGCGCGCTCCTTCAGGTACTCCTCCGTGTCGAGGGCAGAGAGCTTCTCGGCGACGGCCAGCGTGATGAACTGGTTGATCGACACGCGCTCGCGCTTGGCCAGCGCCCTCAGACGCTGGTGAAGGGAATCGGGCAGGCGGACGCTCATCGTACTCATCACAGCTCTCCCAACTCGGCGAGCAACTCGCTCGGCGTGAGCAGGCGGATGCCAAACTGCTCGGCTCCGCGGAAGTCACGCTTGTTGAAGGTCACGATGGCCTCGGCCTGCGCAGCCACAGCGAGTTCCAGCACCATGTCGTCGTCGGGGTCCCTCGACACAGGACGCCACAAAAAGAAGACCTGCTGGCGGCTCGCGTTGGCAGCGATGTACCGCAGGACTGCTTCGACGTCCTCGCGAGAGAGAGCAGGTCCGTCGGGCAAGCGCGAAGCAGCGGCCTGGTACTCGAGGAACAACGGCACAGAGACGGATATCTCCAAGGCATCGAACGCGATTAGCCGAAGGACGCGGTGGGAGGCGCCCCGGCGTGACCGCAGGGCGGAAACCACCACGTTTGTGTCAAGCACAACTCGAAGATACGCCATTATGGTAGTATATGCGGTATCATCCCGCGCGTCAAGGGGGATTGCTGCCGCCATCGTCTCCTGCGTTGCGCACCTGCGCGCCATCTGCTATAGTGACCGCCCGAAACTCAATCGAGGGGAAGTGCTGCCATGTTGAGCCAGACGATCGGTTTCCTGGGCGCCGGCAAGATGGGGCAGGCGCTCATCCGAGGCATGCTCGCCACCCAGCTCGTGTCGCCCCAGCAGATTCTCGCTTGCGATCTGTCTGAGGCCCGGCAGGCCGAGGCCGCCGCGCTCGGCATTGGGGTGGTCGAGGACAACGCACGAGTCGTGCGGGAGAGCGACGTCGTGGTTGTGGCCCTGAAGCCGGGCATCGTGCGCGCGGAGTTGCCGAGGCTGGCCAAGGCCATCCGCCACGACAAGCTCGTCGTTTCGATCGCCGCAGGGGTGACGCTCCCGGAGCTCGAGGGGATGCTGCTGCCGGAGGCGCGGGTCGTCCGCGTCATGCCCAACACCCCCTGCCAGGTGGGCGCCGGTGCGTCGGCGTTTTCCTTGGGCTCGTCGGCGACCGCTGACGACGCCGACCTCGTCAACCACATCCTGACGAGCGTCGGGATCAGCGTCGGGCCGCTGGCCGAGACGCTGCTCGACGCCGTCACCGGCCTCAGCGGCAGCGGGCCGGCCTATGTGGCCCTGGTCATCGAGGCGCTCGCCGATGGGGGCGTGCTCTGCGGCCTGAGCCGCGACATGGCCCTGAAGCTTGCCGCGCAGACTGTCGTGGGCACCGCGCGACTCGTCCTCGAGGCCGAGATCCATCCCGCCAAGCTCAAAGATATGGTGGCATCGCCCGGCGGCACCACCATCGAGGGGATCCAGGTGCTCGAGGAGCACGGCCTTCGCGCTGCCCTCATCGCCGCCGTCGAGGCCGCGACGCTGAAGGCCGAGGAGTTGGGGCGGGGATGAGGGAGGCGACCAATCGCGAGGTGTTCGACGAAGAGGAGGGGATGGATGGATGAGTGGATGAATGGATGAAGAGAAGAACAAGGCCGCAGGCCTCCGAGAGGCGCGATCGTGGCCCCGCTCTCCGTCCTCTGTCTTCCCTTCCTCCACCCATCCATCCATCCATCCACCCATCCATTCATCCGCTCCCCCTCGCTGGCTGCGCCAGCGAAACCCCCGGCGCCCTAACGCTGTAACCCTCACTGGAAGGAGCTCTCCGTGGCCAAGCTCTCGGTCTGCATCTGCACGGTCTTCAAGGAGGTCGACTTCGTCGACCGCATCGCCCAGGTCAAGGAGGCCGGCATTGGCGCCTTCGAGTTCTGGGGCTGGAGCGGCAACGACCTCGACGCGGTCCTGGCCGCCAAGGACGCCACCGGCCTCGACCTGGCCGCGATCTGCATCGACTCCGCCGTCCCCGCCGTCAAGGAGGGCAAGGCAAAGGGCCAGCTCGTCAATCCCGGCTGCCGCGAGGCCTGGGTCGCCGCCTGTCACGAGTCCATCGAGGTCGCCCAGCGGCTCGGCACACAGACCCTCATCGCCACCGTCGGCAACGAGCAGGAGGGGATGACCCGCGAGGCCCAGCACCAGAGCATCGTCGACGGCATGAAGGCCGTCGCCCAGGCCGGCGAGGACGCCGGCGTGACCTTCGTCCTCGAGCCCCTCAACACCCTGGTCAACCACAAGGGCTACTACCTGTGGTCGTCGCTCGAGGGCTTCGACATCTGCCGCGAGGTCGGCAGCCCCGCCGTCAAGCTGCTCTACGACATCTACCACCAGCAGATCATGGAAGGCCAGCTCATCGCCAACATCACGGCGAACATCGATCTCATCGGCCACTTCCACTCGGCCGACGTGCCGGGCCGCCACGAGTTCGGCACCGGCGAGATCAACTACGCCAACGTCCTGGCCCGCATCGACGAGACCGACTACGACGGCTACATCGGGCTCGAGTACCACCCCACAGGGGATTCGGCCGCTTCGCTCGCCCAGATCCGGCAGATCGTCGGCGCCTGAGCGGGCATTCATCGAGGAGGCGTGCGATGGCTATTCGTCCGACAATCGTCCTGGCAGTGCTGTGTGGGCTCGCCGCGGGAGCGTTGGCGGGCACCCAGGACATCGAGCCCGACGAGGCCCGCAAGAAGGCCAAGCGGGTCACGTCCTACATCACCTTCTGCGAGACCGTGGGCCGCGTCGGCATCCAGGTCGGCGGCATGGTCGAGCACAACCCCTACGACAAAGCCCTCATCACCTACGCCCGCGAGATCGGCCGCCTCCACGTGCGCCTCTACAGCAAGCTCACGCCCCCCGAGGGAGCCGAGACGATTCACAAGCACTTCAAGGAAGCCATCACCGAGTTCGCCAAGGCCGCCGAGGCCCACTCCAGCGCCGACTACGCCACCGGCCACAAGCACCGCAAGCAGGCCATCGCCGACTTCCTCAAGGCCATCGCCGAGATCAACAAGCTCCGACGCAAAGGCACCATCCCCGGCTACCAGCCCGCCGGCGGCGGCAAGAAGTGACGCCAGGCTGTATACGGCAACCACCTGCACCACGTGGTCCCGACAGCTCGCGGCTTGTGGGCGGGGTCTCCAGACCCCGCGACACCGCGGCTTGTGGGCGGGGTCTCCAGACCCCGCGACACCGCGGCTTGTGGGCGGGGTCTCCAGACCCCGCGAGACCGATTTGGGGCACGGAGTGCCCGTTCCTTACCCACGCCGCCAGCAGGACGTATCCAGAGACTCCGCAGAGAGACAAGGAACGCGGGCGTTGCCCGCCACACGTTCTCCCGCGGGATGAGGACATCCCGCCCACAACGCACCGTTGCGCGAGGCGCCTTTGGTGGCCCTATTGTCGTACACAGTCTAGCCTCGTGCCCCGCGCCCTCACCCTGCGCTCGTCCCCGTGCTCCTGCGCGGGGACGGGATCTTCGATGCTCCGCGTCGTCCGTCGACCGTCGAAGCCGAAAATCCCTCGGAATTCCCTTGACTCTGCAGTATACTACATATAGAAATGTAGGATGTGTGGGCGCATCGCGCGCCGAGGGGGCGTAGACACAATCTGTTGGGCCTTGACCGCGAGGCCAACCCAAGGGGCGGAGGAGCTTGCCATGAGTGACCGGATGCGGCGACCTGCGACGTGGCTGATGCTGGCCTGCATCGCCCTGTGCTTCTCGACCCTTCTCGTCGAGCGTCTGGCCTACGGCGACTGGGAGCCGCCGCCGCCGCCCAAGCCCTCGCGCATCAGCGCCTCCGAGGGTTTCCCGCCGCTCCCGCTCCCCGTCACACCCCTGCGCCGCACCGAGAAGAAGCGCCCCCCAGCGCCCCCCGCGCTCATCGGCAAGATCCGATACGGCAAGCCGGTGTGGAAGACCACCAAGGACGGACGCCGATTCTCCTACCTCGACTGGCAGAGCGACACCACCG
>JADHXT010000285.1 GCA_016782825.1 Candidatus Brocadiia bacterium
GGACACTCGACCGCCTGGAGGAGGTCACCGAGAGCGAAGAGGTAATTCGTGCGCGCCGCGATAACGGCCAGGGGGTTGAGGTCGAAGCCCCAGATGTTGGCAAGGATGCGCTTGGCGGTCTCCCTAGCCGGCTCGCACTTCTCTGCCCCATACTTCCTGGCCCTCTCAATGGCAAGCGCCAGGAAGGTCCCGGAACCGCAGGCAGGGTCGAGGAACCGCTTACGGGTGTCGCCACTGTAGCCGGCCTCGTTAATGGTGAACTCCGCGAGCCAATCAGGGGTGTAGTACTCCCCGAGGTCGTGGCGGACCTCTTGGGGAACCAGGTACTGATACAGCTTCTTCAGCAGGTCCCGCTGAGCATCGGGAGCGATTATGGGCGTCGCAGGCTCGAATTCCCCGAGGGCCCGAGCAAGATCACGCAGCTTGTCACGAAGCTGAGGCGAGAGAGCGTCGAGGTACCAGCGGAAGAAGTCGCCTTCCAGGAAATTCGTGATACCACGCTTGGCATATACGCCCCCGCTCTCGATCTCCTCCAGCTTTGCGCGTAGCACCTCGTTGTTGCTGTGAGCCAAGTCGTGGCTGAAGGAAGACATGAATGACGTCTCTGCAATCGACACGAGTTCAGCCGCGATGAGTTTCATGAGCAGCGCGAAGTAGGTGTGAACCATGAACAACAGCACCTGGAGGTCAGTAGTCGGCGGTAACCCATACAGGCGGCAGAGCCGCTGAGCCTGCTCTGCCTCGTGCGCGGCGAAGCCGTCTCCGTAGACGATCCCAAAGAGCCGGCGCCACTCGTCGAAGAATGCGTGCACGCGTGGCGCCGTGGCCCAGTTCGCGAAAGCGTCCGCAAAGGCGGCTACAACGACGGGGGCGATGTTTCCTTCTGGGCCGAAGACCCTGGCGAGCTCGTCTGCAGTAAGGAGTCGCCGGGAGAGCACCCGTATGTAGGTTAAGAGTGTCTTCGCTGCGCTCTGATCGAAGGGATAGGGCCCCAGGCGCACGAAGTCCTTCGCACTGAGCTCAACCTTCGGCGCGCCCTTTGCACCACAGTAGTGCACGAAGAAGATCTGCTCCCCGTCGAGGCCCACGCCAACGAGCTTCGGGTCGAAGATATAGAGAGCATCCTTGCGCTCGCTGGCCTCACCGCTAATGTATCGTACGAGTTGCTCAAAGGCATGGTCGATCGCGCTCTTGGACCGGAACGCGCGCGGTGCCTCGTACTCAAAGATGACTTGGCCGTGAACGGCGTCGGCGCGGCCGCTGCGGTAGATCGTCTTCTCGTAGCGTGGATCGCGAACGACGCCCAGGGCCGCCAGGAGCGGGGCCATGCCGGTCTCGAACCTCACGCGGAGATCCTCTTCGGTCCGGGCGGTCCGCATGAGGTGGGTCGTGTGAGCAACAAGCTTGTCGGCTACAGTGAGGATTGAGTCCCTGGGATCCGCGTGTACCCAAAGCGTATTCTGCTTCGTCTTCATGCCGGACCTCGACGGGTGCTTGTCGCAAAGGGCTACCGCAGGAGGAAGTCGGGGTCAAGTCGGGGTCACGTTTACATTATTCAGTTTTCCGACAGCGGTGCGGATCGCGAATCGTCATCGGCGGCAGGCCCCCCAGCCTCGATGGTGCAAGGGGCAGGATACGACGCGCGCAGCCCGAAGTCAAGGGGATTCCGCCTCCCCTCCGCGCCTGCCGGAGAGGGCCGCCACAAACTGAAGAATGTAGACCGGACCCCATGTGCGGGGTCGGATCTTGGATTTCTACTTTTCCGCCGCCGCGCCCTTGCACTGCGGAGGCCCTCAAGCAAGGAAGCAGAGATCCAAGACTTGACCCCGATCGTCTGGAGCCTCGCCACAGATGTCCACCAGGGCCGTGGACCCGGCTCGACGCTGCGGACGCACACCCGTCAGGAGCACACGCCGAAGAGCACGAGCAGACCGACGACGAGTGCTGCGGCCCACCCGAGCCAGAATAGCGCGTTGAGGAGCTTGTGAGAGCGCACCACTCGCCAGTTCCACCGCCGGCCGCGGAGGATGGGGAGCAGGCCGATCACCGGGATGAGGAGGATCAATCCCCCACGACTGTCCATGCTAGTGGCCCCCTCTGGTGCGGCGGGCAACGTCCCAGGACTGTGTGGGAATTGCCCGGCATGGCAATGGCGTGCAGGGTCGGATCTTGGATTCCTGCTTCCTCGCCGCCGCGCCCTCATGATTCTACGCCTCTGGGGAGGGGAGTGCAAGAGGCTGGATGCTGGACTGGATACTGGATACTGGATGCTGGATGCTGGATGCTGGGCAGAAGGCATCCGTGCGCATCGGGAGCTCGGCTTCTTCTTGGCGGCTTTGCGGCTTGGCGTGAGCCCTTCGGAGGGTCGAGGTTCGAGGTGCGAGGTTCGAGTGGAAGAGCAGAGAAGAGAAGAGCGACTCACGCAAAGACGCAAAGACGCAAAGGCAGACAAGATGAAGCCAAAAGTCAAAAGGCAAAGGTCAAAAGGCAAAGGTCAAAAGGCAAAAGTGAGGAGGGGAGAAGAGCCGGCCCGTCGGGCCGCATTCGTGTCCATTCGTGCAGATTCGTGGCTCTCTGCCGTCTGGATGCTGGATGCCGGATACTGGATGCTGGCCTTGCCCGTCCTCCTGGTTCCCTGGCTTCCTAAGCGATCGCTCTTCTCTGCTGCCTCTGCTCCCTCTGCTTCCTCTGCGTGAGACTCCTCTCGGTATCCGTGCTATGCGTGTAATCCGTGGTTGATCCTCTCTGCTGCCGTGGATGCAATCGCAAATCGGCAATCGGCAATCGCAAATCCCCTCGGCCGCTAAATGCGGTCGAAGAAGGGGCTCTTGCCGGTGGCGGAGAGGGGGATGCCGATGGCGACGGTGATGTCGGGGGGGAGGAGGCCGGCCTCGATGGCGGATTTGCCGAAGGAGAACATCATGCGGTTGTCGGCGTGATGCCTCGCGGCGACGGCGGCGGCGGAGCCGAGGGCGATGCCGAGGTCGCCAGCGTTGTAGGCACACAGGCCGCCCGCCTCGGCACAGCCGGCGCAGTCGACGAAGCCGCAGAAGCCGCAGTGGGGCACGCCGACGGGGCCGGTGCGGGTGCCGACGAGGACGACGAGGGGCGCGAGGTCGCAGTTGTCGGCGTCGCGGGCGAAGAAGCCGACGCCGTGGTCCTCGGCGACGCGGCGCATCTGGGCGGTGACGGTGGCCTTGTCGTCGCCGCGGACGATGCGGATGACGAGGTTGTCGAGGCCCTTGGCCTTCGGCGCGGTGCGGGCGGCGAGGCACTTGAGCTCGGCGACGGTGTCGAGGGCCTGGGTCTCGGGGGCGGGGGTGGGGTCGACGGACATGAGAGGTCTCCTCAGAGAGCAGGGTGGGGACAGTCAGATGCCGTAGATGAGGATAGCGAGTGGGTCGGGTCGCGTCAAGGTGATGGCGCCCGTTGACGGTTCCGTCTTCTCTTGATCGGGTCGTGCTCGTGCTCGTGCTCGTGCTCGATCCTCTCTTCCTCTTCTCTGGGGTCGACGCCACAGCCAGAGAACGAGGAGAAGAGCCAGAGAAAGAGGGGATCGAGCACGAGCACGAGCACGAGCACGAGCACGACTCAGAGGAAGAGCGGCACCCCTCCTGCGTCGGGCAGGGCGCCCCCGCGCCAGCTTGACAGGCCCATGGGCATGTACTATAATCCCGTGGGCAATACGGTTATGGCGTCGTGGGCGCCCCGAGAGTCCGTGGGAAAGGACGCGCTGGTGGCCAAACTCTATATCGAGCGCGGGCCGCTGCGCGGCAAAGAGCTCGAGCTCGAGGAGGGCCGGGTCTATACCCTCGGCCGCGACCCGAATTGCGCCCTGACGTTCTCGGATTCGCTGACCTCGCGGCAGCACGTGTCGGTGCGGGTCTCGAAGGGCCGCTTCGTCCTGCGCGACCTCAACAGCCGCAACGGGACGTTCGTCAACGGCCAGCAGATCCACAAGACGGTGCCGCTGAAGCTGGGCGACCAGGTCGAGGTGGGCGAGACGCTGCTGTCGCTGCTGGCCGACGACGAGCGGCCGACGGCGGGCGGCCTGGTGGGCCGCGAGGTGGCGGGCTACCAGATCCTCGAGCGGGTGGGCCGCGGCGGCATGGGCACGGTGTATCGGGCGAAGCAGCTCTCGCTCGACCGCATCGTGGCCTTCAAGGTGCTCTCGCCGAGCCTGGCGTGGGACAAGGAGTTCATCCATCGCTTCACGCGCGAGGCCCGCGCGGCGGCGAAGCTCGTGCATCCGAATATCGCGCGTGCCCTCGACGTGGGCAAGGAGGGCACGATCTACTACCTGGCCATGGAGTACATGGCCTGCGGGAGCATCGAGGACAAGATCGAGGCCGAGGGCCGCATCGCGCCGGATCGCGCCGTGCCCATGCTGATGGACGTGGCGCGGGGCCTGGGCTACGCGGAGAGCCAGGGCGTGATCCATCGCGACATCAAGCCCGAGAACCTGATGCTCGACGAGCAGGACACGGTGAAGATCGTGGACATGGGCATCGCGGGACAGCTCGATGGCCGACGGACCTTCGCCCAGACCGAAGGGGTCTTCGGCTCGCCCCACTACATCGCGCCGGAGCAGGCGGCGGGGGAGCGCATCGACAACCGTGTCGACATCTACTCGCTGGGCGCGAGCGCCTACCGCATGCTCAGCGGCCGCACGGTGTTCATGGGCGAGTCGCAGACCGAGATCATGGGCAAGCACGTCAACGAGGAGCCCCAGCCGCTGCGGCGGGTCGCCCCGTGGGTGCCCAAGCGCTTGTGCGATCTGGTGATGACGTGCCTCGAGAAGGAGCCGGAGGACCGCTACCAGACGGCGGGCGATGTCCTCGAGGCGCTCGAGCGGCTCGGCGGGGAGAGCGCGACCGGCCCGCGGCCCACGTCGCTGCGGCGCGTGCCCACGGGCGAGGCGAAGCCCAAGCGCAGCCGCTACGAGCGGCAGCGACGCAACAAGCTCATCCTCGTCGGCGTCATCGCCGCGTTGGCCATTCTCGTCCTTCTGCTGCTGATTATTCCGCACTGATGGGACGCCGGCCCGATGCTCACCCTGAGGGTCGTCGATGGCGGCATTCAGTTCGCCGTGCGCGCCCAGCCCAAGGCGTCGCGGAAC
>JADHXT010000286.1 GCA_016782825.1 Candidatus Brocadiia bacterium
TCACTTCCTCCTCTTGCCCTTCCTCGGCGGCTTCCTGCGGGGAGGGGGCGCCTTGGGGGCCGGGAAGCCGTTGGTGCGGATGCGCGTGCCGACCTCGCGAAGCGTGGCCGCATCGCCCTTGTGGATGGAGCCGTCGGGGAGCGGGCCAGTGTTGAGGAGCAGGTTGGCTTTCTGATAGGCGGCATGAGCCAGCTTCTCCATCACCTGGTCGGCGTTCAGGTGGGGGCTGCCGTTCACGTATCCCCAGCCGTTCTTCTGGAGGGTGGTGCAGATCTCCATCGGCTTGCCCGACGGGTTCGTGATGCCCTGATGCTCGGGGGCGAAGAAGTCCTCCGTGCCCAGTAGGCCCTGCTTGTAGGATACCAGAATCTGCGGCTGAAGGCGGTGGATGTGGCGGTAGAGTTCCTGGCAGTGGAACTTGGCGGGGTCGCCCGCTCGCGTCGTGCCGATGCCATCGAGCCAGATGCCGGCGATGGGGCCGTACTGGGTGCATAGCTCGGCGATCTGCGCCGTCATGAAGTCCACGTATCTCTGGAGGTCGTGCTCGCCGTCCTTGGCGTATTCGGGTTGCGGGGCCTTGTATGCGGGGCGGGCCGTGCGTCCCCATTCCTTCCCCTGCGGAGCATGGGGGTGACGCCAGTCGCGGCCGTGGGAGTAGTAGAGGAACAGGCCGAGGCCCTTCTTCTGGCAGGCGGCGGCGAGCTCACCCACGAGGTCGCGCTTCGCCGGGCTGTTCAGGCTGTTGAAGTCCGTGTGCTTCGTGCGGAAGAGGCAGAAGCTGTCGTGGTGGCGGGTGGTGATGTTCACGTATCTCATCTCGGCGGCGAGGGCGAGATCGGTGATGGAATCTGCATCGAACTTCTCGGCGATGAACTTGTCCTTCAGCCTGGCATACTCGGCCAGGGGGATCTTCTCGCGATACTGCACCCACTCGTGCCGCCCGAGCAGCGAGTAGAGGCCGTAGTGTAGGAACAGGCCGAACCGCGCCTTCCGGAACCACTCGATGGCTGCCGCCCTCGGGTTCTCTGCGTACGCTTCCTCATAGCCCTTGAGATAGGATGGAACTGTGGCAGGCGCCGCCTTTGCCCGACGACTCGCGCCCAGCACTGCCACCACGGCTCCCGACCCCAGCCACTCCCGACGCGACAGCTTCCTGGCCATGCGTATTCCCCTGCGAGGTTGTGTTCGGCGTCCGCTCGGTATCCTGCTTCTGTACCACTTTCTGCGCCAGAAGGCAACATCCACTGGAGGGGCACGGGCGCACGGTGTCTTGCGAACGCTTACGTCAGCAGGCGCAGGCCAGTAGGCTATGTGCTGGGGCCGAGGTAGGTGAGGCGGAGGGCGTCGGCGATGACGTAGCCGTTGGCGGCGTCGGTGAGCTGCATCCAGCCGTCGGCCGTGGCGAGGTCGTAGATGCTGGCGGGCGGTCCGTCTCAATCCACGGTGCTGGTGTGCCTGCCCCATGGGGACCAGGAGTTGACTGCGTTAAGCATAGGCTCCGCCCGCCGCCTGCAATCGCCCCGTGCGGTTCGACTACACATCGTCCAGGACATATACTGAGGTGGAACCGAACGTATGGGTCTGAGCAAGGTGTGGTCATTCGCTCGTGCAAAGAGCGGGCGCTCGGTCCTTGAATGTTCAGGAGGATCACCGCCGATGCGTCTCTCATGCCGCCGATATGCAATCCTCACACTGGCTGCCGTCTGCGGTAGTGCCCTCGCACAAGACGCGCACCGGCTCCGTGAACATCGTGGGGAGATGGCTCTGACCCAGGCACGGGTGCTGTCGAAGCATGGGCTCCACCGCCGTGCACTTGCCGCACTGACGCACGCGGCCAGGGATTGCCCGGCACTGGCGAGCCAGTCGGTCGCTCTTGCCTTCGAGTTGGGGCGAAGCTCACGGCAGGGCAAGAGCATCAGCATGCCTGAGCCCGTCTCGGCGGCCTTCGAGCGCGCGAGGGATACGGGACAGCCCGTCATGCTCTTCCTGGCACGGCCGACCTGTGGCCTGTGCCGTTTCACGCAGCAGAATCTCAAGGACCCAAAGCTTGCGTCTTCCCTTCGTCACATCATCAAGGTGGACCTGAGAATCGATGCCCAAGAAAACAGGCCCTTGCTGAACCAACTCTCGGCAAAGAAGAGCATGAGGATGCTGCCGTTCATCTTCTACCTCTCTCCCGAAGAGGAGATCATCGACTACACTTCGGGGGGCCAGGAGGCAGCACAGCTTGCCGCCAAATTCAAGTCCGTCCTGACACAGACGCTTGGCGCGACGGACTCCAAGCTACGGGACCGCTTCGCGAAGGAGGTCGAGAAGGCTCATGCGCTGGTAGACAACGGGAAGTGTGGCGATGCGATGAAGGCATATCAGGCCGTGGGCAAGCTCGGCATCGTCGGCGAGCCCGCCAAGAAGGTACAGAAGATCATCCAGGCGATCGAGCTGATCGGCCAGGCACACCTGACCCACTGCCAGAATGCGCTACGAGCCAGTGCCTATGACAAGTGCGTGCCCGGGCTGCTGATACTCGAAAGCGACTTCGCCGGCACCCGAATCGCGGGTCGCGCCAAGGCGGAACTTGAGAGAGTCAAGGCTGCTCCCAAGGGCAAGGAGGCCCTTGAGCGCTGGACAGGAGCGGTGGCGGGCAAAGCGGCAGCCAGCGCGTCGGAGCCTGAAAGCGCCCCGCCGGTGTCGAATCCCGTCAGCGAGCGGCAGGCCAGCAGCATGCTCAGCATGGCAAAGGCCTTCCTGACCAACAAGCGTGCCGACCTGGCGCGGAAGCACCTCGGTCAGCTCATCGCCAAGTATCCCAACACGAAGGCCGCTCGCGAAGCCACCTCGATCGTCAAGTCGCTCAAGTGATGGTGTCCGTCGGACTGAAGACGGAAGGTGGGGAAGGCTCTCGATGTGGACGGTGAGTGTGGGACATGTGTGGGATTGGCGGATGGTGGCGACGATGGGGATAAACACAAAGGGCTGCAAGTCAATGACTTACAGCCCTTGTGCGGTGGTGGAGGCGGGGGGAATCGAACCCCCGTCCCGTGACAGCTCACCAGGAGCTTCTACGTGCGTAGTCTACCGATTAGGTCTCGCCTTGGCAGCCTCCGGTAGACGGGATGCCGCTTCGGCCAGCCCAAACAGTTGTTTCGCTGCCGCCCCGTCGGGCAAAAGGCGGTGGCTAGCCCGTTGTTTTACGCCCCGCCGCCCCCACGGGCGAGAGACGGCAGGACGCGGCTGTTGTTACGCAGCCATTGCCATTTGGTTATTGGCAGTTGTTGTTTTGCCAGGTGTTTTACGAGGCCGCCTGACAACCTCGGCACGCGACTACTGGATCATTCTGCCCGGTCGATACCTGGTCGCCCCCTTTCGGAATGCGGAGCGCAGACGGTGGCTCCGCGGTGCATGGTGGCCGTCTTGTCAACGCCGGCGCAGCACGGCCTGGCTGAGGCGGCGGTCGGTCTCGCGTTTCTTGATGTCCTCGCGCTTGTCAAACTGGCGTTTGCCGCTCACGAGGCCGATTTCGACTTTGGCGTATCCGCGCTTGAAGTAGAGGCACAGCGGGATGAGGGTGAGGCCTTTCTCGTGGATCTTGGTGGTCAGGCGTTTGATCTCGCGGCGGTGGAGCAGGAGCTTGCGCTTGCGCAGCGGGTCGTGGTTGTCGTAGGCGGTCTTCTCGTAGGGGCTGATGTGCAGGCCGACGAGGAAGATCTCCTGGCCCTCGAGGCGCGCGTAGCAGTCAGTCATCTGCACTTGGCCGCTTCGCAGGCTCTTCACTTCGGTGCCGCGCAGGGCAAGGCCAGCTTCCCACTTGTCAAGGATCGTGTAGTTGTGATACGCCTTCTTGTTGCGTGCGATGAGCTTGGTTCCGTCGTCTGCCATCGGGGGATGTCCTGCGGGCTCGAGCTCTTCGCGGGCGACCCATCCATTATACTCCCGCCGTCCGCTGTTTTCAACGCGTGCGGCGACGTTGAGCATGATCCCCCGGACTCCACTCGCCGGATTCTCCTCGATTTTCTTCCGAACCTTGTTTTTCGGCCACATGACCCTTGTTTTTCGGACTCAGCCTCCGCCGCCCGCCCTGCCAGCCAACCCAAAGGCTCCAAGTCACTAAGACACAAAGACATAGGGAGATCTGCCCGAGAATCCACGCGGAAAGACGCGATGGGTGAGGAGATGAGCATCAGGGTCTCAGACTCCTGGCTGACGGCTGAAAGCTGATAGCTGACAGCTACTCTACCCATGCGTCAGCCCTTCGGACTGCGGCGGCACGACCCCGCCTTTCCTCCGCCGGCCAACCCGCCCCTCCGACGCAATAGCCAGATAGCATGGCCCCGGACTTCACTCGCCGGATTCCCCTCGATTCCTTCTCGACCCTTGATTTCCTGACTCGCCCCCATCCTCCGCCCACCAATGGACACCATGGACAGTATGGACGGAATGGACAGGAAGATCAGGCCCCGTTCAGCACCGCGCGGCTTTCGTCCATTCGGTCCATTCAGTCCATTCTGTCCATTGCCCCCACGGCATGTTCTCGGCTCTGACCCCCAGTCGCGGGCACCCACTCACGCCTCCCTGTGACTCTGGAGTGCGCTGTCTCCTCGACGGGCGGGTTGGATGGTTGGATGAGCGGAGAAGAAGCCACCCTTCGACGCTCCGTTGGTTCAGCCCTCCATTCCCCCAGTCATCCCGCAGTCGCGAAGGGCGAGCGCACAACAAGGTGTGGGCTGTCAGGATGCCCCACGATCAGGGATCAGACCCCAGGAAGGCGTGCACCTTGGCTTCCACTGCCTCACCTCGTACGCTCAGGGCAGGGCGGTTGCCCCTCCACCCCAGCAACTGAATAGCATGTCCCAATACGGTACCCTCGGATCATACCGCTGGGTCACTCCGGTGGAGTAATTGAGTAAGGTGTCTGCGGATTACCCTAATTGAGCAAGGTGTCTGCGGATTACCCTATGCCGAATAGTTGACTGGATCATCCCGCTCCGCCACCCGCTTCCGGCTTGACAGGCTTGCTCACAAGTGTCCTTTCCGATGTCCTAACGACGTTCGCTCCGTCGCCGAGTCCTCGGTGTCCGTCT
>JADHXT010000015.1 GCA_016782825.1 Candidatus Brocadiia bacterium
GCACGATCCCCTTGCCCTCGCGGCGCCGGCGGTTGAGGAAGAGGCTCGAGAAACCCACCGCGTAGGCCGTCGTGTCCCGCCACGCTACGTGATGGAACAAGCCGTCGCTCTCCTTCGCAGAGCCCTCCAACGCCATGTAGCCGGCGTGGACGAGCCACGAGTTGAGGTGCACGGCGCGGCGGAAGGGGGCGAAGCCGTGGTCCGACAGCACGACGAGCAGCGTGCGGTCGTCGAGGCGGGCCAA
Organism: Candidatus Brocadiia bacterium; assembly: GCA_016782825.1. Classification (GTDB taxonomy): domain Bacteria; phylum Planctomycetota; class PUPC01; order DSUN01; family DSUN01; genus BS750m-G60. The sequence continues at coordinate 245 of JADHXT010000015.1, forward strand.
CAGCCGGCCGAGGATGGCGTCCAGACGGCGATACATGGCGGGGATCACGTGGCGGTGGGCCGCGTCGGCATCCCAGAAGACGTGCTGCACGCGGTCGCTCGTGTCGAACACACACGCCAAGCAGCCGCGCTCGAAGCGGTCCAGCTCGTGCCACAGCATGCGCTCCCGTTCGTCCATCACCGTGGAGCACAGGCTGAGGAAGCCTTCGGGGTCGAGGGCGCCGTCGCACAGCGCGTGGGTGTCCTCGGGCATGCCGAGGGTGTGGTAGCCGCCGATGGCCAGGGCGAGCTGCGCGGCGTAGCCGTCGGGGTGCGACAGCACGAACGCCGGAGCGCTGGGGTCGGCCTCGAGAGGGGAGAGGTACAGTTCCAGGTGGGGCTCGGCCGCCTTCAGGTAGAAGCGGCACTGCGCCGTCACGGGCCGCCGCAATCGCAGCGGGAACTCCACCCGCACCCTCTCGCTCCACGCCCGCTCGGCCACGTGGTGGTCCGCGCCCTGCACGGTGATCGTGGCCGAGCGCGCGGCGCGGTCGACGGCGATGTCCATGGGCGCATCCCGCGAGCCCTCGGGCCCGAGGATGTGGGTGTGGAACGCGCCGCCATCCCCGGCGAGGAGCACCACGTCGCCCTTCGGGTCGTCCGCCCCCGGCAGGCCGTCCCCCGTGGTGTAGAACGTGTAGCGGCCGAGGCTGCCGCGCAGATCGGGCACGCCCAGGCCGGCGAGCATCCGCCCCTCGACCGCCTCGGGCGGCAACGTGAGGGGCCAGCGGATCACCGTGGCGGGCACGCCGGCATCGGAGGCGACGCGCCAGAACGGGCTGCCGTGGCGGACGGGCAGGAACATGGCGGACCGTCGGCGGGCCAGGTTGCGGGGGTTCACCCGAAGGATGGACAGTGCGGGGGCGTAGGTCTTCGGGTCGCGGCGGAGGAAGTCGAACACTCCGTGCTGGCCTGGGCTGCACCCCGTGGCGGCGGTGGACCAGGCGACGGGGCTCTGCGACGGCGTGGTGGTGGCCAGCCGGCGATAGGTGCCGCACTGCCGCAGTCGGGCGAAGGCTGGCGCCTGCCCCGCGTCCATCATCGGCTCGAGGACGCGGGGGCTCGCCCCATCCAGGCCCAGGACGATCACCTTGCGGTAGCGGTCCATGCTCATCTCCGCGCGGCTCATGCGGCCGGCCAGCCGTCGGCGAGGACGACGCCGGCCCCCACGGCCACGCCGTCCCGATCGAGCACCACGCGGCCGAGCGCGGGGCACTGCGCTGCCGCCTCCACCACGAGCGGCTGCGCCAGGGACAGCTCCACGTCGGCCACTTCGGTGGCGTGCAGTTGCGTGGCTTCCGCCTCCAGTACTTCGAGGGTGGCCGAATCGGCCCGGCAGCGGATGGCTTCCACCCGCGCGGAGGCGTGCTGTGTGGCGATGCCTGCGGCCAGGCTCTCGCCCAACACCAGCGGGCCGTCGGCCAGCCAGAACAGGCGCACCCGCAGACGCGTGGCGACCCGTGACGGAGCGGCGGGGTCACAGAGCACCTGGCCGCGGCGAGCCACGAAGCCCTGCGAGAGCACGAGGCCCACACACTCGCCCACCTCGGCCACCGTGCGGCGGCTGTGAAAGCGTCGGATGGCCACCACGCGAGCGCGGCGTGCGTCAGGGAGCACGAGCAGCTCGTCTCCCTCGTCCACACCGCCGGCCTCCACGCGCCCCACGGCGATGGGCTCGCCGTCGAAGCCGTACGCGTCCTGCACCACGAACCGTGCGGGCCGGTCTTCGTCCGCCACGACGTCCACGGCCTCGATGGCCTCGAGCAGGGTGGCGCCGTCGTACCACGGCATCGCGTCGGAGGGCGCCACCACGTTGTCGCCGCACGTGGCGCTCGCGGGCACGCAGGCCGCCATAGTCAGGCCGCGGGCGCGCAGCAGACGTTCGACGGCGGCGCGCAGCGCCTCGAAGCGTGCGGCCGAACGCGCCACGAGGTCCATCTTGTTCACGGCCACCACACACGCGCCCACACCGAGCAGATGGAGCAGGAGCGCGTGGCGGCGCGTCTGCTCGTCGAGGCCGCGCTCGGCGTCCACCACCAACACCGCGGCTTCGGCCTGGCTGGTGCCCGTGAGCATCTGCGCCAGCAGCGCGCGGTTGCCCGGGGCGTCGATGGCCACGGTGTGGCGCAGCGGGGTGACGAAGACGGCCTGCGTGGTGTCCAGCGTGCCGCCGCCGTCGCGCTCCTCCGCCAGATGGTCCACGAGGTGCGCGAGGTCGGTGCCATTGCCCACGCCCGCCGTGTCGTGGAGCAGCCGCCCGATGAGGGTGGACTTGCCGTGCCCCGTGTGCCCCACGAACGCGATGTGAAGACCGTCGCCAGCCATGGCACTCCTCATGCCCTTTTACATGTACCCCAGCGCCCGGAGCTTCTGCATGGTGTAGGCGTGCTCCTTGTCCTGCACCCGGCCGTGGCGCTCCGCCACCGTGGAGGCGGCCACCTCGTCGATGACCGCGTCCACCGTGCGCGCCTCCGACGCCACGGGCAAGCAGCAGGTGCGGCACCCGATGCTGCGGTAGCGCGCGCCGTCGCGGGCGAAGTAGAGCCCGACGGCGGGGATTCCCTCCCGCCGCACGTAGCGCCACACGTCCACCTCGCGCGCGTGGAGCAGGGGGTGGATGCGCAGATGCCCGCCCTCGGCATCGGCCGACGCGTAGTGGCCCCACAGTTCGGCCGGCTGGTGGCGGTAGTGCCACTGGCTGCGTGCATCGCGGGGGCTGAAGTAGCGTTCCTTGGCCCGCACGCCGTGCTCGTCGCGGCGGATGCCCAGCAGCACGGCCTGGAAGCCATGCTGCTGGATCGCCTGCGTGAGGGCCTCGGTCTTCAGGCGGTGGCAGCACTGGCTCGCGGGCACGGTGTCTGGCGACACGCCCTCGGCCAGCGCGGCCTCGTTGCGGGCCACGATGAGGTCGAGCCCCCACTCGCGGGCGTAGCGGTCGCGGAAGGCATACATCTCGGGAAACTTGCGGCCCGTGTCGAGGTGCACCACGGGAAAGGGCACCCGCCCCAGAAACGCCTTGCGGCACAGCCACAGCAGCGTGGTGGAGTCCTTGCCCATGGACCACAACAGCGCCATGCGCTCGAAGCGGTGGTAGGCCTCGCGGATGACGTAGACGCTGGCGCTCTCCAGCCGGTCCAGGGGGTCCATCGCGCCCTCGTGCCGCCTCCCGTCTGAATCGACACCGCACGGACACCTGTGCGGGAGTATGGCAGATGCGGCCAGTCTATGCAAGACGCATCCGTGCATGGGCCACGTTCTTGACTCGCGGGGGAGTCCCGACTAGAATCGGCACGGCAGCCACGAGCCCGTCGCGGCTCGGCACAGCCCCCACGGCCCGACAGGTGGACCCCCGCCATGAGCCAAGGCGACTTCGTTCGCATCGCGCCCGACGTGACCCTGGGCAAGGACGTGGTGATCCACGCCTTCGTGAATCTCTACGGCTGCACCATCGGCGACGAGACGAAGATCGGCACCTTTGTCGAAATCCAGAAAAACGCCTTCGTCGGCTGCCGCTGCAAGATATCCAGCCACGCTTTCATCTGCGAAGGCGTGACGATCGAGGACGAGTGCTTCATCGGCCACGGCGTGATGTTCCTCAACGACCGCTACCCCCGCGCCACCACCGAGGACGGGGGCCTGAAGACGGCCGACGACTGGGAGGTGGTGCCCATCCGCGTGTGCCACGGCGCCTCGATCGGCTCGGGCGCCGTGGTGTTGCCCGGCGTCACTGTCGGCGAGCGGGCCATGGTGGGCGCCGGCGCCGTGGTGACCCACGACGTGGAGCCGGGCGCCGTCATCACCGGCGTGCCCGGCCAGTTCACCCGCTACATGACCAATCCCCCTCCCGAGCGCCCCGAGCCATGAGCCACGCCGAACAGCCCACGGCGGCCGCGGAGCCCGGCGAAGAGCCTGTCCGCATCAGTGTGTGCATCCCCGCCTACAACGAAGAGGGCTCCATCGCCGCCGCCGTGGCCGAGGCCGTGGACGTGCTCGGGCAGATCCCCGGCCGCCACGAAGTGCTCGTGTGCGACGACGGCAGCCACGACCGCACGTGGGCCATCCTCACCGAGCTGGCAGCCCACCACACCCCCATGCTGCGCCCCATGCAACACGAGGCCAACCAGGGCTACGTGGCCGCCACACGCACCCTCATCCAGGCCGCACGGGGCCGGTACATCGCCCAGTATCCCGCCGACCGCGAGTGGCGCATGAGCGAAATCCCCCGCCTGCTCGAGGCCATCGAGCAGGGCGGCTACGATGTCGTGATCGGCGTGCGCCGCCACAAGCAATACACCCTGTGGCGCAAGCTGGTGAGCGGGGCCTTCAACCTCACCGTGGCCGCGCTGTGGGGCAGGCACTTCGGCGACATCGGCTCGATCAAGCTCGCCCGCGCCAGCCTGTGGAAGCTCATCCCCCTCGGCTCGCCATCGGCCGCAGGCCAAGCCGAGCGCCTGCTCATCGCCTACCGCAACGGCGCGCGCATCGGCACCCTCCCCGTGGACCACACGGCGCGAGCGACGGGCAAGAGCACCTACGCCAGCCCCTTGCAGGCCGTCCGCGCGTTTCTCGACGTCGTGAAGTTCCGCTTCTCATCCCGAAGCCGCCACCGGCTGCCCGACGGCTGGCGCGACGGCTGACCCCCCGACGGAGGCGAGACCCATGCCCGGCGTTCCCTTCCTCGACCTCAAGGCCCAGTATGCCCAAATCCAGGACGAGGTGCAGGCGGCCCTCGCCGAGGTGTGCGAGAGCTGCCGCTTCGTCCTCGGCCCCTTCGTCGAGGCCTTCGAGGCCGACTTCTCGGCCTACTGCGAGGCCGAGCACTGCGTGGCGGTCAACAGCGGCACTAGCGCACTCCACGTGGCCCTCCGCTGCCTGGGCGTCGGGCCCGGCGACGAGGTAATCACCGTACCCATGACCTTCGTGGCCACCACCTGGGCCATCAGCTACGTGGGCGCCACCCCGGTGTTCGTGGACATCGATCCCGCCACCCGCACCCTGGACCCCGGCCAGGTCGTCGCCGCCATCACCCCGCGCACCAAGGCGATTCTCCCCGTGCATCTCTACGGGCAGCCGGCCGACCTCGCCCCCCTCATCCGCATCGCCGACGCCCATGGGATTCCCGTGGTGGAGGACGCCGCCCAGGCCCACGGCGCCCGCTGCCAGGGCCGCCGCGTGGGCGCCATCGGCCGCATCGGCTGCTTCAGCTTCTACCCCGGCAAGAACCTCGGCGCCTACGGCGAAGGCGGCGCCCTCGTGACCAACGACCCCGCCATCGCCGCCACCGCCCGCTCCCTGCGCGACCACGGCCAGCGCGAGCGCTACTGCCATGAAACCGTGGGCTACAACTACCGCATGGACGCCTTCCAGGGCGCCGTGCTCGGCATCAAGCTCAAGCGCCTCGACGGCTGGAACGCTGCGCGCCGCGCCCACGCCGCCGCCTATCGCCGCCACCTGACCGACGTGCCCGCCGTGGGCGCGCCCATCGAGCCGCACTATGCCGAGAGCGTGTATCATCTGTTTGTGGTGGAACTCGATGATCGCGACGACGCGGCCCGCCAGCTCGCCGCCGCCGGCATCCACACCGGCCTCCACTACCCGGTGCCCGTGCACCTTCAGCCTGCCTACGCGCACCTCGGGCTGGGGGAGGGCAGCTTCCCTGCCGCCGAAGCCCTGGCCCGCCGGTGCTTGAGCCTGCCCATGTTCCCCGAGCTGACCGACCCGCAGGTGGCCACCGTGTGCGACGGGCTCGCCTCCGCCACCGCGACGTAGAGCCGCCGATGCGGCGCGTGGGAGCGTGGCGCAGGTGGTGCTGGTATTCTCTTACTATTTGTCCTGTTTTTCTGTTGACACCGCGCACCTCCCATTCTACGATCGGGAACGAAGAGAACACCGGGCTCCGTCCCGACAGGGTTATCCTGTCGGCTCTTGTGAGTCGACACAGGGCCTCTCGCATTCCAGCAGGCGGGAGGCCCTGCTTCATGTCCGCGGCGTGGCATCTGTATCTATAATCGGTTAAACGTTTAACCAATTATAGATCGCCTCGTCTGTTCCCCCTTGCTTCCTGGCAGCAGCAAGCTGTTTCTGGGTCAGGCGTCAGGCGGCTGGGGGAGGACGTGGATGGCTTCGGGAGGGAAGGCCACGACGCGCGACTCGCCGACGCAGCCGGCCGACTCCGCCGCCGTGCGCCCTACGTAGGCCACAAGCTGGCGCCCGGCGTCGAACTCGACGCGCCGGTACGGCCCACGGTCGGTCACGCGACGGAGCACCGCGGGCACGCCGTTGGGCACCGTGCTGCCGGGGGCGTGGATGCGGACGGCTTCGGGGCGCACCACGAACGTCACGTCGCCGCGATAGTGGCCGGGCACGTGGACCGTGTGGCCGTCGAAGGCCAGCGTGGTGCTTCCATCGTCGGCGGGCGTGGCCGTGGCGGGGATGATGTTCTCGGTGCGGAAGAAGCGGGCCACAAACTCCGTGGCGGGCCGCCGCAGCAGCTCGTCGATGGGGCCGTGCTGCACGAGGCGGCCCTGGTGCAGCACGCCGGCGCGGTCGGCCACGCTGAAGGCCTCCTCCAGGATGTGGCTCACGTGGATGGCCGTCACCCGCAGTTCCTCGTGGATGCGGCGCAGCTCCGAGCACAGCCGTTCGCGACTGGGTTCATCGAGCGCGCTCACCGGCTCGTCGAGCAGCAGCACCCGCGGCTGGCTGGCCAGCGCGCGCGCGAGGGCCACCTTCTGGCGCTCGCCGCCACTGAGCGACATGGGCCAGCGGTCGAGCAGCTCGCCCAGGCCGAGCAGCTCGATGAGAGGCTCGAGCCGCTTGCGTCGTTCGGCCGCCTCCACGCGGCGCACCCGCAGGGGAAACTCGATGTTGCGGCGGACGGTCAGGTGGGGGAACAGCCCCTGGTGCTGGGGCACGTAGCCGATTCCGCGGTCGCGCGGGGGGAGGGCTGTCACGTCCTCGCCCTCGACGATGATGCGGCCCTGCTGGGGACGGAGCAGGCCGCAGATGCTCTCGAGGAGCAGCGTTTTGCCCATGCCCGTGGGGCCGAGCAGCACGAAGTAATCGCCCGCCGCCACTTCGAGATGGAGCGGGCCGAGGTGGAAGCCGCCGACGCTGAACTCCAGGCCCTCGATGCGTATCATCGCGCCCACCACCTCTGCCCGGGGGCCAGCGCGTGGATGGCCACCAGGGCCACGGCGGCGAGGCCGACCATCACCAGCGCCACGGCCAGGGCCACCTCCACGTTGCCGATCGACAGCTCGAGGTAGATGGAGGTGGGCATCACCTCAGTCTTGTAGCGCACGGAGCCGCAGAAGATCATCAGAGGCCCGAAGATGCCCACGGCGCGCGCCCACGCCATGATGGCTCCCGCCACGATGCCATTGCGCGCCACCGGCAGCGCCACGCGGGTAAACGCCTGCCACGGCGTGCAGCCGAGGGTGAGCGCCAGTTGCTCGAGGCGACGGTCCACACCGTCGAAGGCCGCCGTGGCCGCGCGCACGCCGTACGAGGCCGACACGAGAAACTGGCACAGCACGATACCCGGCACGGTGTAGACGAACTTCAGCCCCGTGGACTCGATCCACTGGCCCAGGCTCGTGCTGAAGAACACCAGCAGCGACACGCCGATCACCAGCGGAGGCAGCACGATCGGCAGGTCCACCAGCGTGTCCACCACCACGATGCCACGAAAGCGGTAGCGGCTCAGCGCGTAGCCCATCGGTATGGCGAACACCACCACGAGCACCAGCGTGCAGGCCGACGTGATGGCGCTCAGCTTCACGGCGGCCAGGATGGCCCCCCACGCCACCTTCTTCGGCATGGGCGTGCGCTGGATGTACAGCAGGTCCGTGACCAGCAGCGTGACGACGATGAGCAGGAAGAGAAATACAAAAGCCAGAGTCACCACGGAGAGTGGGTGCACCCGCGGCCCCGCCACAGGCCCGCGATCGACGTTGGTGTGGTGTGTGGCTTCGGCCACGGGGCGGCTCCTGCGCCTGCGCGGGTGCGGGGGCTCTTCGGGGCCTCGCGTGTCGCACAGGCTGACAGAAATGATAGTCCTATCCTACCACGGCTGGCGCGCCGCGTCGAAGGCCGTCGCATGCGGCGGGGGCGGGCCAGGAGAAGCTACTCGGCGGCCAGTTGGGTGGTGTAGTGGTGCTCTTGGAGGATGGCCTGGCTCTTCTCGCTGCACAGGAAGGCGGCGAATCGCTCCGCTGCCTTGGCCTGGGTGGCCGACTTGAGCAAGGCGATCGTCACGTGGGAAATGATGTTCTGCTCCTTGGGGATGGCCACCACGTCAGTGCTGTCGGCATACTGGGCTGCAATGGCGTCCCACACGATGGCGGCGTCGCAGTGGCCGGTCTTCACCTGCACGCCCAATTCGTTGACGGTGAGCGACGGGAACACCAGGTTCTTGCGGTAGTCCTCGACAGCGATCTTGTTCTTCTCGAAGATCTGCACAGTGGCTTTGCCAACGGCGCAGGCGTCGGGGTTGCCCAGGGCGAGCCGCAGGCCGGGTTTCGTGAGGTCGGCCAGGGTCTGGATGCCCTTGGGATTGCCCTTCTTGACCATGATGACAGGCACGAAGTAGCAGATGCTCCATCGCTTGCCGATGAGGTTGAGCTCGGCCGCGCGGTCGAGGTAGCGCTCGTCGCCGGGCGCGTAGAGGTCGCCCTGGCGCGAGGCCTTGATGCGGGAGAGCAGCACGCCCGAGCCCGCGTAATCAGGCGTGATGGAGATGCCGGTCTCGGCCGTGAAGGCGTCGATGACCTCGGCCGCGGCGAGTCGGATGCCGGGGCAGCAGTAGAGGTAGACAGGCCCTGTGGCTTCGGTCGCCTTGGTGTTCGGCTGAGGAGCGGGTGTGGGGTCATCGGGCGGGGGCGGCACGGGCGAGTCGGTGAAGCCGTGCTTCGCGAACACGGCGCGGCCGCGACGGGAGTTCACCAGCTCGGCGAATGCCGTGGCGTCCTCGAGGCGCTTCGAGCAGGCGAGGGTGGCGATGGTCACCTTGACCATGCTCATGTCGATCTGGCCGAAGGTGGCGCTGGTGACGGCGTCGACCTTCGGGTCGGGGCGGTAGGGCGGCTCGATGGGCACGAGGTCGAGCTTCTCTTTCCGCGCGTGGATCACGGCGTTCCACACGATGCCGGCATCGAGGTTGCCGATGATCACGGCATTGGCGATCTGCCCGCCCATGCGCGAGCGGGTGACCACGTTGCCGGCGATGGCATCGGCCACGCCGGTCTTCTTGAACATGACGGGGCAGATGTGGCCGAGGGTGGAGTAGTTGGGGTCGGTGAGGCCGATGCGGAGGCCTTCGCGGCCGAGGTCGCGCAGGCCCTGGATCTTCTTGGGGTTGCCCTTGGCGACGGCGATGCTGGGCATGAGCGCGGCGACGGTCCAGATGCGGCGGTGTAGTCGCTTGAGCTCGAGCGCCCCCGCAAAGGGGTCGTGGCACACATAGAGGTCGCCCTTGCGCGACTGGTCGATCTTGATCAGGAGCCCGCCGGAGTCGGCATAGTCAATGTCGATATGCTTGCCCGTTTCCTTCTCGAAGACCTGCGCCAGTTCCTCGATGGCGGGGCGCATGGTGCCCCCCACGTAGCAGCGCAGGTCCTCCTTGCCACAGCCAGCCAGCAGGGCCAAGAGCGGCAACACGGCGAGAGCCCAGATGCGTCGGTCTGCATTCACATCGCTTCTCCTTGCTCGGGAGAGCCGGGGTCAAGTTTGCCCTCACGGATCTTGATGGTACGCTGGGCGTACCGCTCCGCGAGGTCTTCGTGCGTGACGAAGATGATCGTGCCGCCCTCGCGGTGGAAGTCGGCCAGGTAGCCCATCACATCGGCGGCGCTGTCGGGGTCGAGATTGCCCGTCGGCTCGTCGGCGAGGATGAGCCGGGGCCGGTTGAGCAGGGCGCGGGCCATGGCCACGCGCTGGCGCTCGCCGGTGCTCAGCTCGGCGGGCTTGTGCGCGGCGCGTTCCGCCAGCCCGAAGCGCTCGATCAGATCGCCGGCGGCCTGCCGCGCATCGTCGCGCTCGCGGGCCATCGTGGGCAGCAGCACGTTGTCCAACACGCTGAGGTAGGGCACGAGATGGAACATCTGGAAGACGAAGCCGAGCTTCTCGGCACGGAAACGGGCGCGCTCGCTCGACGACAGGGCATAGATGTCCGTGCCGTCCACGGCCACGGTGCCGCTCGTGGGCCGCACCATGCCGCCCACGGCCAGCAGGAAGGTGCTCTTGCCGCTGCCGCTCGGGCCCTTGATGGCCACAAACTCGCCCGCCGCCACGTGGAGGCTCACCCCATCGAGCGCGCGCACTTCGCCCTGTGGGGCGCGGTGCACTTTGGAAACGCTATCGAGTCGGACCACTGGACAGGCCCCCGAACAGGCCAGATGCAAGGAACAGCCACGCGCAGCACCGCGCGACAGTATAGAGCGAACACGGTCGCCTATCAAGTGGGGCTGTTAACTCATTGACTTCGCGACATGGTGTACCTATAATGCAGGCGTGCAATGCTTGAGCGCCTCTCGGGCGCGATTGGACTCCAGCCGACCTTCGGGGGCACAACGATGCAGCGCAGCGCGCGATTGGTGAGTTTTCTCTTTCTTCTGGCCTTCGCGGCGAAGGCGAGCGCGGGCGAAGCCGCCGCGCCGTCCGAGCCCAAGGCCGCCCCCGCAGCCAAGGCCGCGCCGGCCCCCGCTCCCGCCACGCCCGCGGCCCCCGCTCCGCCCCGCGAGGCCTTCCCCTACAACGGCGAGGTGACCGGCACCCGCGTGTACGTGCGTGCCGGCGACGGCATCAACTACACCATCCTCACCGTGGCCGGCCCCCACGACCGCGTGCGGGTGAAGACCCGCCGCTTCGACTGGCTCGGCATCGATGTGCCCCGCACCTGCACCGTGTGGGTCCACAAGGGCATGCTGTCGGCCCAGCCCGACGGCAAGACCGCCACGGTGACCCGCGACCGCGTGAACGTGCGGGCCCGCGCCCTCGCCACGTCCAACGTGATGGGCCAGCTCCCCGAGGGAGCCACCGTGGCGATCGTGGACACCGATGGCGAGTGGGTCGGCATCGAGCCGCCGCCGCAGGCCACGGCGTGGGTCCACCACAAGTACGTGCGCAAGACGTCGGGCGCCGCGCTGCCTCGCGTCGCCACGCCCGCACGGCCCGTGCCCAAGGACGCCTTGAGCATGGGCAGGTCGCTGGCTCTGCTCCGCGACGCGCGGATGATCTACGAGGCCGAGCTCAAGAGGCCAGCCGCCCAGCGCGACTTCACCACCGTGCTCGCCGCGTACCAGAAGGTGGCCGAGAAGTCGGCCAACGAGGGCCTGGCCCGCCGAGCCGAGAGTGCGCGGCAGCGGCTGCTCAAGATCGTCGACCTGCACAAGGTGCTCCAGGCCGCCCGGAAGCCCATCCGGGAGTTCGACGACAAGTACAAGAAGCTCGAGGCCGAGTACAAGCGCAAGGCGGGCCTGCCCAACGAATAAGGCGGCCCGCACCGGCTCGCGCACAAGGCATCGAGCGGCCTATGTGCTTTCCCACGCTACAGATACGCCGCGCACGATGCGTCCGGCCCCCGCGCCGCACGCGGGGATTGCCCTTGACTTGACGAGGTGATCGTCCTATAATATTCGTCTGAAGTGCGGGGGTGCCGTTAGCCTCCGCTAACAACACATTTGTGGGAAAACCACAGACCGGAGACATTGTGCTGGGGGACTGGCACGGTTTCTGGGCGAGTGGATGGGCAATGATAGAGCTGTTCCTGAATCACCGGTGGCCGGCGGCGTTGGCCGCGTCCGAGCTCGACTGGCTCGCAGCGTTGCTCGCGTTCTTCCGGCCGCTGTTTGGGAGTAGAAGAGGAAGGCTGCAACTGCGATCGTCCACACAGGTGTTCCATGGTACAGAAGTTCATCTGGGCAGGCCCATGCGGAGGCACCGCGATAGTCGAGCGCACCCGTGCGCCTGGCAAGCGGCGCCCGAACGACTCTGTCGTTGCATCGGCGTGCTGACGAGGCAGCCCGTGTAGCCTTTCTTACAACTGAACAGCACCGGCCGGTGTGCCAGGGCACCTCCAGGTCCCGCCCGTCCCTCCTCCACGCGCGCGAGCGTCATCCGACGCATGCACCGCGCGCCTCGCCGTGCAGCCCCGCCAGATTGCATACACTGCCACGAGCGCTTCGGCGCGCCGTCGCGGTGCCCGCGCGACCTGCACGGCACCGGACGGAGAGCAGAAGGGGAAACCAACGTGGTACCCGCAGCGATTGCCCTTGAAACACAAGCCATCGTGGGTCTTGGCGTCGGCGTGGCCATCGGCTTCGGCGTGAGCCTGCTCATCGGCCTGGTGAAGCGCCAGAGCGCACGCACCCAGGCCGCCAGCATCCTCGAGGAAGCCGAGAAACAGGCCGAGGAGGCCCGCCGCAAAGGCGAAGGGGCCGCCAGGGAAGAACTCCATCGCCGCCGCGAGGAGTTCGAAGAGGAGACCCGCGAAACGCGCACCGAGCTCAAGCTCCTCGAGAAACGCCTCGTCAAACGCGAGGATGCCCTCGAACGCAAGAGCGAGGCCATAACCAAGCGCGAGAAATACGTGGACCAGCTCGAACGCGACCTGTCGGCTCGCACCGAGAACCTCGCCCGGCGCGACCGCGACCTTTCCGAGGTGCTCGACAAGCAGAAGGATGCGCTCTACCACATCACCTCGCTCAGCCCGCAGGAGGCCAAGGCACAGCTCTTCGAGCGCCTCGAGCGCGACCTCGATCGCGAGGTGTCCACCGTGATCGACCGCAAGATCCAGCAAACCAAGGAGCGCTGCGACGAAGAGGCCCGCGTCATCCTCAGCACCGCCATCCAGCGCTGCGCCGTCGAACACACCACGGAGAGCGTCGTCTCCGCCATCGACCTGCCCACCGACGAAATGAAGGGCCGCATCATCGGCCGCGAAGGCCGCAACATCCGCGCCTTCGAGAAAGCCACCGGCGTGGACGTCATCGTGGACGACACGCCCGGCGTCGTTGTCCTCTCCGCCTTCGACAGCACACGCCGCGAGATGGCACGCCAGGCCATGGAAGAGCTCGTGGCCGATGGCCGCATCCACCCCTCCCGCATCGAGGAAGTGGTAGAGAAAGCCAAGCGCAAGACCGAAGAGACCATCGCCAGCATCGGCAAGCAGGTGCTCTTCGACATGAACATCCACACCAAGAACCCCAAGCTGGCCTACCTGCTGGGCCGCCTCAAGTACCGCACCAGCTACGGGCAAAACGTGCTCCAGCACTCCATCGAGGTGGCCCACCTGGCCTCCATCATGGCCTCCGAGCTCAAGCTCGACGGCCAGCTCGCCAAGCGCTGCGGCCTGCTGCACGACATCGGCAAGGCCGTGGACCACGAGCTCGAAGGCGGCCACCCCGAGATCGGCGCGCTGCTGGGCAAGCGCTACGACGAAGACCCCATCGTCATCAACGCCATTGCCGCCCACCACGAAGGCGAAGACCCCACCAGCGTCTACGCCGTGCTCATCCAGGCCGCCGACGGCATTTCCGCCGCACGGCCCGGCGCGCGACGCGAGACGATCGAGAAATACATCCGCCGCCTCGAACGGCTCGAGGCCGTGGCCAACGCCTTCGAGGGCGTGGACAACGCCTACGCCATCCAGGCCGGCCGCGAGGTGCGCGTGATCGTCAATGGCGAACGGGTGGACGACAACCGCACGGCCAAGCTGGCCCGCGACATCGCCAAGGAGATCGAGCAGGAGCTCACCTACCCCGGCGAAATCCGCGTCACCGTCATCCGCGAGACCCGCGTGGTCGACTACGCACGGTAGGAAGGAGCGGCCGGTGCCCCTGCGCATCCTCGCCATCGGCGACCTGGTCGGACGGCCGGCCCGCCAGTTCATCCACCACCGGCTCGCGGACCTCGTGGAACGCGAGCGGATCGACTTCGTCATCGCCAACGGCGAGAATGCCGCCGCCGGCCTCGGCATCACCCGCTCCATCGCCCAGAAGCTCCACCAGGACGGCGTGCAGGTGATCACCACCGGCGACCACGTGTGGCGCCGAGCCGACGCACCCCGCGCCGTGACCGAAGACCCCTGCCTGCTCCGGCCCCACAACTACCCGGCCGGCGCCCCCGGCTCCGGCGTGGTGGTCACCCACACGGCCAGCGGCGTGCCCATCCGCGTCATCAACCTGCTGGGGCGCGCCTTCCTCGACCCCGTGGACTGTCCCTTCGCCTCCGTCGACCGCATCCTACAACACGAGCCCCGCACCGCCGTCACCCTCGTGGACTTCCACGCCGAGGCCACGAGCGAGAAGGGCGCGCTCGCCTGGTTCCTCGACGGGCGCGTGAGCGCCGTCCTGGGCACCCACACCCACGTGCAGACGGCCGACGAGCGCCTGCTCGAGCGGGGCACCGCCTTCATCTCCGACCTGGGCATGACCGGCGCGCACCGCTCCGTGCTCGGCCGCAAGGTGGAGGCCACCATCCAGAAGTTCCGCTCGCGGCTCTACGTGCCGCTCGACGTGGCCGAGGGCGACGTGCAGATGTGCGGCGTCATCGTCACCGTGGATCCTGAAACCGGCCGTGCCAGCGAGATCCGCCGTGTCGTGGAATCCTAGACCTCCGGCCGAGCGCCCCAGGGACAGCGAGCTGCCCGACGACGTTCTCACGGTCGGCGACCTCACCCGCCGCATCCGCGCCACCCTCGAGGATGCCTTCGACCGCGTGACCGTCGTGGGCGAGCTCTCCAACGTGCGCCGCCCCGCCTCGGGCCACATCTACCTCACCCTCAAGGATGCCGACGCACAGATCGCCGCCGTCGTCTGGCGCAGCACCGCCGCGCGCCTCCGCTTCGACCTCGAGGACGGCACCGAAGTGATCGTCACCGGCAACGTCACCGTCTACGAGCCACGCGGCGCCTACCAGATCATCGTGTCGTCCATCAAGCCCAAGGGCATGGGCGCCCTCCAGCTCGCCTTCCTCCAACTGCGCGACAAGTTGGAGAAAGAAGGGCTCTTCGGCCCCGAGAGCAAGCAGCCGCTGCCCTACCTGCCCGCGTGCATCGGCGTGGTCACCTCGCCCACTGGCGCGGCCATCCACGACATCCTCACCGTCATCGCCCGCCGCTTCCCCCCCGCGCGCGTCGTGGTGCGGCCCGTGCGGGTGCAAGGGGAGGGCGCCGCGGCCGAGATCGCCGAGGCCATCGCCGACTTCAATGCCTGGGGCGGCGCCGACGTGCTCATCGTCGGCCGTGGCGGCGGTAGCCTGGAAGACCTCTGGGCCTTCAACGAAGAGGCGGTGGCCCGCGCCATCCACGCCTCCCGCATCCCCATCATCTCCGCCGTGGGCCACGAGATCGACGTCACCATCGCCGACCTCGTGGCCGACCGCCGCGCCCTCACGCCCTCCGAAGCCGCCGAGATCGTCCTCCCCCGGCTCGACGACCTCGTAGCCACCCTCGACGCCGGCCGCGACCGTCTGGCCCTCGCGCTCCGTGGCCAGCTCGGGCTGGCGCGCGAGCAGCTCATCCGCCTGCGCCGCAGTTATGCCTTCCGAGCCCCCCTCGAGCGCATCCGCCTGCACGAGCAGCGCCTCGACGACCTGGCCAATGCCGCCGCGCTGGCCCTTCGGCGACGCACCGAGTCGTGCCGCGAGCGCCTGGGCGGAGCCATCGGCCGCCTCGAAGCCCTCGGGCCACAGCGCGTGCTCGCTCGCGGCTACAGTATCACCCGCGACCCCCACACCGGCCGCGTGATCCGCCACGCCGCCCACCTCACCCCCGGCCAGACACTTGAAACCATCGTCCACCGCGGACGTTTCACCTCCCGCGTCGACGCCGTGCACCCGCCCGACGATGCGGCCAACTGACCAGAGGCCCCACGCATCTCGCAGGAAGCTTCGCCATGACCAAGAAACGCCTGTCGTTCGAGAAGAGCCTCGACACGCTCGAGAAGATCGTCGAGGAACTCGAGGGCGGCAGCCTCACCCTCGACGAGGCACTCGAACGCTACGAACGCGGCATGGCCGCCCACAAGGAATGCGCCCAGATACTCGCCGCCGCCGAGAAGCGCATCGAGGTGCTCCTCAAGCAGGACAGCGGGTTCGAGACCGCGCCCCTCGATGCCGACGGCACGGAAGGGGGCAGCGCCCCATGACCATTCGCCCCGCGAGCACCGAGCGACTCGCCGCCTACTTGGAAGCCCACCGGCCCGTCATCGACGCGGCCCTCGACGGCTACCTGCCCCCGCCCGAAGGCCCCATCGCGCGGCTGGCCGAGGCCATGCGCTACAGCGTGTTCGCCGGCGGCAAGCGGCTGCGTCCCATGCTCGTGCTCCTGGCCAGCGACCTGTGCGGCGGCCAGCAGGCCCACGCCGTGCCCCCCGCCTGCGCTCTCGAGCTGGTGCACACCTACTCGCTCATCCACGACGACCTGCCTGCCATGGACGACGACGACTTCCGCCGCGGCCGCCCCTCGTGCCACAAGGCCTTCGGCGAAGCCGCCGCCGTGCTCGCCGGCGACGCGCTCCTCACCCTCGCCTTCGCCATCGTCGCACAGCCCCCGGTGGCCCACCTGGCCGCGCCCCTCGTGACAGAGCTGGCCCACGCCGCCGGCCACGGCGGCATGCTCGGCGGCCAGATCGCCGACGTGGAGGCCGAAGGCACCGGGCCCTCCGCCGAAACCGTGGACTTCATCCATCACCACAAGACCGCCGCGCTCATCGCCGCGTGTCTGCGCCTGGGCGCCATCGCCGCCGGGGCCGACGAGGCCACCCTCGCGCGCCTGGGCCGCTTCGGCCGCCACGTGGGCCTGGCCTTCCAGATTGCCGACGATGCCCTCGACGTGGAAGCCAGCAGCAAGCAGCTCGGCAAGACGGCCGGCAAAGATGCCACGCAGGGCAAGGTGACCTACCCCGCCGTCTATGGCCTCGAGGAAACGCACCGCAGGGCCGCGGCGTTGATCGGGCAGGCGCTGGACGAGCTCGCCCCGTTCGGCCCCTCGGCCGACCTGCTTCGCGACGTGGCGCACTACGTGGTGAGCCGCAACACGTGACCACTGTTCCCTTGCACCCAGCCCGGCGTTAGCTTATCATTAGCTCTGAGACCGCCCCAACGCCGTGCACTACAATCACAGGGGCCGAGGACAGAACGTGGCGGACATACTCACACTTCAAGAAGCCATCACGTCCTTGTACGAGAGGGCCGTCGTGGGAGGCACAGCAACATCCACACTACGCCTCAGGGACCTGGCTGCGTACTGCGTGCAGCAGTTGGAGCTCCGCGGCCTTGAGGGCACTGAGACAGAAGTGGCGCTTCCCGGCGGTGGTCGCGAGAAGCAATGGGATGTCGCATGGCACTACCAAGGGAAGTACCGAGCAGCTATTTCCCTGAAATCTATTCTCAAGAACCTCTCTGGGACTGTCCCCAATCGGATCGATGACATGATTGGCGAAGTGGCGAATGCACAGATGTACTCGCCTGAGATCGCGCTGGGCTATCTCATGGTGTTCAATACAGCCAACGACAAATGGAGCAGGAAGCACGGAGCGACTTGGTGCGAGCTTCTCCGGCAACGGCTTGGGCGGCTGGCCGGCCGCAAGGCGCCGTCATGGACTTTCGGCACCATAGAGGCATTCGCGATTGCTGAGGTCGATTTCAGCGCGGGACCGGAACTCAAAACAATGGAAACGGACGTCGAGGCGATGTTCGATAGGCTCGTGGAACAGGTGAGAAGCCGCAATCCGTCGCTGCTCGAAGGAGACGGAGCATGAGCGCCGTCGCGTCGCTTGCTCAACTTGCCGAGGACATGCTCTCGCGGTATGCACCCGGTGCCACGCTCACGGATGCGTCGCTCAAGAGCGTGATTCCCTCTCTGGCGAAGATGGAAGACGCATCGGCCGAGCTGGAGACGCTGCTGCGCGACATCCCGACCCATCACCGCGTGGCGTGTGCCGACGCGCGGCAGTTGAGCTCGCTTGCCAGCGGCAGCGTCCATCTCATCGTCACCTCGCCACCTTACTGGACCCTCAAGGAATACAACCATCCAGAAGGCCAGCTCGGAGATATCGAGAGTTACGCTACGTTTGTGGAGGAACTGGCGCAGGTATGGAATGAGTGTCACAGAGTTCTCGTACCCGGCGGGCGCCTTGTTGTCGTCGTGGGCGATGTGTGCTTGGCCAGAAGGAAGCACGGACGACATGCCGTGATGCCTCTTCATGCCTCGATCCAGGAGTCATGTCGCAAGATCGGCTTCACGAACCTGGCGCCGATCATCTGGGCGAAGATCGCGAATGCGTCACTCGAAACAAGCAACGGCTCCAGCTTCCTTGGGAAGCCGTACGAACCCAACTCCATCATCAAGAACGACATCGAGTACATACTCATGCAACGGAAGGAGGGCGGGTACCGCAGCCCGGACACCGCTGCTCGGGTCTTGAGTGTAATACCCGCCAAGCTTCACCACGAGTGGTTCCGCCAAGTATGGGCAATACCAGGAGCATCCACCAAGGAACATCCTGCACCGTTCCCCCTGGAGTTGGCCACGCGTCTTGTGCGCATGTTCAGCTTCGTTGGCGACACAGTCCTGGATCCCTTCCTCGGCACGGGCACCACCTGCCTCGCCGCAAGCATCTGCGGTCGCAACAGCATTGGGCTGGACATCGATCCTGAATACGTGCAGATGGCGTACAGGCGCCTTCGAGCAGAACATGACAGGCTGTTTTCCAACGCAACCATTGATCGCTCCGACAAGTGGTCGGAGTCGTGATACAAGGATAGACCGTGACCCGCATCCTCGATACCATCGACGAGCCCGCCGACCTGCGGCATCTCGACCGCCGACAGCTCGAGGCGCTCGCCCAGGAACTGCGCGAGGAAATCCTCCGCGTGGTGCTCGTCAACGGCGGCCACCTGGCCTCGAACCTCGGCAGCGTGGAACTCACGATCGCGCTCCACCGCTGCTTTGACTTCGCCACCGACGCCCTCGTGTGGGACGTGGGGCACCAGGCCTACGCCCACAAGCTGCTCACCGGCCGCCGCGACGCTTTCCACACCCTCCGCCAGCAAGGCGGCATCAGCGGCTTCCCCAACCGCCACGAGAGCCCCTACGACCCCTTCACCGCAGGCCACGCCGGCACCTCCATCTCCCAGGCCATCGGCCTCGTGTGCGCCGACGAGCTGCTCGGCCGCCACCGCCGCGTGGTGGCCGTCATCGGCGATGGCTCGCTCACGTCGGGCATGGCACTCGAAGCACTGAACTACGCCGGCCACCTCGATAAGAACCTCCTCGTGGTGCTCAACGACAACAAGATGTCCATCAACGCCACCGTGGGAGCCCTCTCGCAGCACCTCGACCGCCTGCGCACCACCCGCTTCTACAACGAGGCCAAGCGCGAGGTGCGGCGGCTCGTGCACCGCGTGCCGGGCGTGGGCGAGTTTCTGGAGAGCGCCCTCGGCCACCTGAAGGAGGGCCTCAAGGCTTCCATCCTGCCCGAGAACCTCTTCGACCAGCTCGGCTTCCGCACCTTCGGCCCCGTGGACGGCCACAACCTGGACGACCTGATGAACGGCCTCGAAGCGGTCCGCCATCTCGCCGGCCCCGTGCTGCTCCACGTGGTGACCGAGAAGGGGCGCGGACACCCCGAAGCCGTGAGCGACCCCGCACGATACCACAGCGCCTCGCCCGTGCCGCCGTGCCCCGTGGAGCCCGGCCCCGACGAGCGCCCCGAGCAGCCGGCCTATACCCAGGTGTTTGCCGAGGCCCTCTGTCGCATGGGGGCAGAGGACGAGCGCCTCGTGGCGATCACCGCCGCCATGGAAGCCGGCACGGGCCTCGCCGAGTTCGGCAAGCGGTTCCCCGCCCGTTTCTTCGACGTGGGCATCTGCGAGCAACACGCCGTGGCCTTCGCCGCGGGCCTGAGCGCCTCGGGCTGCCGGCCCGTGGTGGCCATCTACTCCACGTTTCTCCAGCGCGGCTACGACCAGGTGTTCCACGACCTGAGCCTCCAGGACCTTGACGCCGTGCTCTGCATCGACCGCGCCGGCCTGGTGGGCGCCGATGGCCCGACCCATCACGGCGCGTACGACATCGCTTACCTCCGCCACCTGCCTCGCGTGGTGCTGTGCGCACCCAAGGACGGCGCGGAGCTCCAGGCCATGCTTCGGTATGCCGTGAAGGCGCGCGGCACGTGGGGCATCCGGTTCCCCAGGGAGGGCGTGCCCGACCGCTCGGCAGGGGGCACGGCCCCCATCCACACGGCCCCCATCGAGATCGGCAAGGCCGAGCCGCTGCGCGACGGCCACGACGTGGCCATCGTGGCCTACGGCGCCATGGTGGCTCGCGCGCTCGAGGCCGCCGACCAACTGGCCGAGCAGGGCATCGCCGCCGCCGTGGTGAACGCGCGGTTTGCCAAGCCGGTCGACACCGGGCTGCTCGCCGAGCTGGCCGCCGCCGTGCCGCTGCTGGTCACGGTGGAAGACCACGCGCTCGCCGGCGGCTTCGGCTCGGCCGTGCTCGAGGCACTGGCCGACGCACGCATCGACACGCCGGTGGAACGCCTGGGCATCCCCGACCGCTTCATCGAACACGGAGCCCGCGACACGCTGCTCGACGGCCTCGGGCTCAGCGCCGACGGCATCGCGGCGCGCGTGGCCGACGCGCTGGCTACGCTCCACGTGCACACCCCGAGGGAGGCGTGAGGCCAATGGAACGAGTGATCGTGAGCGGCGACACGCAGAAGCCTGCCGTGGCCGAGGCGTGGGCAACCCTGCTGCCCTGGATCCGCGAGCGCGCCGAGGTGGTGGTGGAGGACGCCCATCTGGACGCCGACCTGCGCTCCACCCCCGCCGACCTCGTGGTCGTCTTCGGCGGCGATGGCGCCATCCTCTCCGTGGCCCGACGGCTGGCGGGAAGCCCTGTGCCCGTGGTGGGCGTGAACTTCGGCAAGCTGGGATTCCTGGCCGAGCTACAGCCTGACTCTCTGCGCGAACACTTCGATGCCATCCTGGCCGGCGATTGCGCCGTGTCGCCGCGCATGATGCTCGCCTGCGAGCTGGTGCGCGACGGACGCACGGTGGCCAGCCACCTGGCCGTGAACGACGCGGTCGTGTCGCGCGGCGCCCTGTCCCGCCTGATCACCATCGGTCTCTTTGTTGACGGGCGCCGCACGACAACGTACAATGGGGACGGAGTGATCGTATCGACGCCCACAGGGTCCACGGCGCATTCACTCTC
>JADHXT010000287.1 GCA_016782825.1 Candidatus Brocadiia bacterium
GGTTACTTGCACGGCTGGGCAAGCCAGCCGTGGCACAACTCCGAGGAGGGACCGTGGCACGGCCCGGGGGGTTACGGGCTACTGCGCCGCGGCGCCCGCCTCGGCGTCGCCGCCGGCCAGGGTCGCCAGGTACACGGCGCCGAGCTTCTCGATGTGGCCGTGGACGTTGTCGAACTGGCTCCAGTGGTCCTCTTCCTGGGCAAGGATCGTCTCGAAGAGGTCCTTCGAGACAAGGTCGCCGAGCTCCGCGCACGCTGTCGCGTGATGGTTGTACATCTCGATCGCGCCGCTCTCGAGACCCATGTCGGTCGCGAGCAGGTCGACGATCTCCTCGCCCTTCACCGTCTTGCCATCCGGGATCGACGTCGGCGTGCCGCCGAGGAAGAGAATGCGCTCGGCAAACATCTCGGCGTGCTGCATCTCCTGGATGGCGATCGCCTTGAGCGGCGCCGCCAGCTTGCCGAAGTCGGCGTCCTCGAGCTCGTAGTGCTGGCTCATGTACTGAAGGATCGCGGTCAGCTCGCTCGCCCGCGCCTCGTTGAGCAGATCGATCACCTTTTCCTTGTTCGTCTTCCGCTTCGCCATGGCTCCTCCTTTCGCGTGGGGGTCTCGCCGCCCGTAATGCTATCTCTCTCGCCGTGTTGCGTCAAGAGGCGACTGGCTCGGGCCTGCTCCGCAGGAATCCACGGCGGCGTCAAGCCGCCGCACTCCACATGAAGAGCGCCGTGTTGGGGGTCTTCCCTTGGAGTGCGGCGGCTTGACGCCGCCTTGGATTCTCGCGGAGCGAGCGTCCTTGACACGGCGTCGGCGCGGGCGGTAGACTGTCCGGGCGGAGACTTCGGGACGGCCCGATCCCAACGGCAAGCAGGTTCCCAATGAGACACACCAACACCGTTGTCGGGCTGATCCTCGCAGCTACCACCCTCGCGGGCGCGGCGACTAAGGGCGCGGGCGGCCAGTGGCCCCAGTTCCATGGCCCCCGACGCGACAACCTTTCCACGGAGACGGGCCTGCTCAAGAGATGGCCGGAGGGCGGGCCGAAGCTCATCTGGACCTTCGCCGAGTGTGGGCGCGGCTTCGCCGGCGTCGCCGTCGTCGACGGCACCCTCTACACCGTCGGCGACTTCGGCAAGGACGAATACGTCCTCGCCCTCGATCTCGACGGCAAGCTGCTCTGGAAGACGCAGAACGGCGAGAGCTGGCGCCGCCAATACCCCGGCGCCCGCACCACGCCCACCTACGACAACGGCACCCTCTACCACCTCAACCCCGTGGGCCGCCTGGCCGCCTTCGAGGCCAAGACGGGCAAGGAGCTGTGGGCCGTCGACTTCAAGGAGGCCTTCGGCACGAAGTACGGCACGTGGGCGATGGCCGAGAACATCCTGATCGACGGCGACTTGCTGCTCTGCGCGCCGGGCGGCGAGCGAGGCCGCGTGGTCGCCCTCGAGAAGACCACCGGCGTGACCCTCTGGGCCAACACCGAGATCGGCGACACCGTGGCCTATTGCTCGCCCATCCTCGTCGACCACGGCGGCACCCGCCAGGTCGTCACCATCCTCCACAAGACCATCGTCAGCGTCGAGGTGAAGACCGGCAAGCTCCTGTGGACGCACCCCCACCCCACACAGCACGGCCAGAGTGTCACGATGCCCATCTACCACCGAGGCGGCATCATCGCCTCGAGCGGCCACGGCACGGGCACCCGCTTCCTCAAGCTCAGCCCCGACGGCAAGAGCGTCGAGGAGCGATGGCTCAACAAGGACCTCGACAACTGCCACGGCGGCCTGATCCTCGCCGGCAACCGCCTCGTCGGCGCCGGCTGCCGCCTCTACAAGAAGGGCCTCGTGTGCGTCGACACCGTGACGGGCAAGACGCGCTGGAACGACGCGAAGTTCGGCCCCCTCTCCCTCGCCTACGCCGAGGGCCTGCTCTACGCCATCGACCGCAAGGGCAACACGTCGCTCCTCAAGGCGGCGGGGACGGGCTGCACCGTCGTCAGCCAGTTCACCATCCCGCGCAAGGGCCGCGATCTCGTCCTCTGCCATCCCGTCATCTTCGGCGGGCGGCTCTACCTGCGTCACGCCAGCAATCTCTTCGCCTACCACATCCGCCCCGGCGCCCCCAAGTAGCGCCCACCCCAGGTCATCCCGACCGAAGCCTGCCCGCCGCCGCGGCGGGGGACGCGGAGTGGAGGGATCTCAGCTTCGGCGGGCGACAGCCCGACGGTCTTCTCTTCCCCGATGGCGGCGCCAGAGTCAGACCGCCCGCTCTGCGAGCGCGCGAAGCCGAGATCCCTCGACTCCGCCCGTCGGAACGGTCTCCGCTCGGGATGACCGGGGGTGGCGCTCGAGGGATTCTGGGGGCTAATCCTGCGGCCCGAGGGCGTCGTCGAGGCTGGGGCAGATCTCGGCCAGCTTATCGATCTGGGTGAGCTCGAGGATCTCGAGGAAGCGCGGCTGAAGCCCACACAGGCGCAGCCGTCCCCCGCGCTGCCCCGTGAGCTTCGACAGCTTGACGATCTTGCCGAGGAACGAGCTCGACACGAAGGCCACGTCGGCGAAGTCAATCAGCAAATCCGGCGGCGCGGCGGTGGCCAGCAGCGCCTCGAGCTCGTCGCCGAGCTCGTCGATGTAGGGCAGCTCACTGATGTGAGGGCCTCGGGGCCGCACCACCGTCACCGCCCCGACCTTCCGCACGCTGAACTTCGCCTCGCCGTCCGCCATCGTCCTGCCTCCGATCCTCGGGTCAGCCCCAGCAACCGCCCCGATTCTACCGAACCCCTCGCCGCCTGTCGAGCGACCTCTCTTCGTTCGTAGTCCCGCCTTCAGGCGGGGTTCGTAATTCCGCCTTCAGGCGGACCGTCCCGCTCTCCTTCTCTTCTCTCTCAGTGGTCGAGCTCGAGCACGCGGCGGCGGTAGTGGAGATAGTTGGCGTAGGAGACGTCGTTGGGCACGCCGTGGTCGCAGGTGGGGTGGTAGCCGCCGCGGGCGACGAGGGGCGGGAGGATGCGCTCGACCTCGCGGTCGATGGCGTCGGGGCCGGCGGCGAGGATGCGCTTGTCGATGCCGCCGCTGAGCACGAGACGCGGATACTGCTCCGCCGTCGCCACCACGTCGCAGCCCGCGGCCACCTCGAAGGGCTCCATCGAGTCGAGCCCGCAGGCCAGATACTCGGGCAGCAGGCCGTAGGGATTGCCGTCGGTGTCGATCTCGAAGTAGAGCCGCTCGGCCTGGCGGCGGCGGAGGGTCTCCACGAGGTCGCGGTAGTAGGGGGCGAGGAACTCGCGGAACATGGCCGGCGAGATGAGCGGGCCGGTCTTGTAGCAGATGTCCTCGGCCAGGAACAGCCGGAAGATGGGCACGTGGTCCTGCACCCGCATCAGGGCCGTGCACATCAGGTGGAGCCACTGCCGCATGCACTCGTGCACCAGGTCGGGCATGTCGTAGAAGGCGAAGAGCAGCTTCTCGGGGCCGAAGAGGTCACGGAGATACATGTAGCCGCCCACGGCGTTGCACGTCAGCAGATGGGTGCCCGCGTCGACCCGCTCCTTCACCCCGACGATCTTCGTATCGAAGTCGGTCCAGCGCTCCGGGGTCTCGGGGTCCAGGCGGGGGCGCACGTCGCGTTCCCAACCGTCGCGGCTCTCCACCACGTTCTTCAGGTAGGTCGGCATGAAGCCGTGGACCATGCCCGTGACGACCCGCTTGATCTGGCCGCTGGTGTCCTGCACGACCTGGGTCGTGCCCTCGTCCTCGAGCACCTTGTGCTCGTAGGCCGGCACGAAGGGGCAGTCGCACCAGCCCAGGCCCACCGGCTGCCCGACGAAGGGGCCGGGGTCGAAGCCGAAGATATTCTGCTCCTGCCAGTCCTCCGGCATCCCCTCTTCGAGCCACCGGTCGATGGCCTGAGGCCAGAAGTAGAACTCGCGGCGGTACAGGTGATCGACCGGCCGAAACTCATAGGTCGCGCGAATGCGTTCAGCGGAGGTCAAGGGCTGTCCCCATCAGCAGTGGGCAGGAGAAGAGGAAGAGAAGAGGTTGGACAGGATGACAGGATGGACAGGATGAGGAGAAGAGGAGGAAAAGAGCCATGAACCACGGAGACACGGAGGGCACGGAGGAGAGAGGAACGAGAGGAGGCGGACAGGATGGGTGGATGCAGTGCCTGGATGCGACGACGTCGTGGTGTCGCATCCAGGCACTGCTCCCACAACCCTCTCTTCCGATCCCGTCTTCTCCGCTCCCATCCTGTTCATCCTGTTATCCTGTCCAGTTCTTCTCTTCTCCGTCTCTCCCTCTCCGTGCTCTCCGTGTCTCCGTGGTTCATGCTCTCTTGTCTTCCCCCCTCTTCTCCGTCGTCCTCCCTTACGCGTAGTCGTCGGTGATGCTGCGGACCAGCTCGACGAAGCGCCGCATGTTGTCGGGCCTGTGCTGCACGGTTTGCACGTCCTTGAGGGTGATGTCCACGTGACAGCCGTGGGCAGCGAAGGCGTCCATGGCGTCGGTGACGATCCTGCGGATGAGGTCGGGCGCGTAGCCGCAGCAGATCATCTCCGAGGGATTGGGCCGCCACGAGCACACGTACTCGTCGCCGATCTGCTCGGCGCTCGACGGCACGTCGGCACGCGGCACGACGGCGATGCGCCGCAGATTGGGGATCTGCCGCAGCATGTCGATCTTGTGGGTCAGATCCTCGCAGCAGCCGTAGGCACACAGCCCGAACTTGCGGATCATCGGGAGCTGATACTGGAGCACGAACTCGTCGTGCATCGCGGGCGACACCTGCGCCATCTCCTGCGCGGCGAAGAAGCACCACAGCTTGTCGCGGGTCACCGGCTCGCTGTTCGCGGCGGGGTCGTCGAGCTCCTTCGCATAGGTGACGGCCTGGTTCTGGTGGTTGCACAGTCGCCAGTCGCCGGCGGCCTCGGCCTCGTCGTGCACCTGGAGCACGCAGCGGCTCATGAACCCGCAGAGCCGATGGAGCCACTCGGGGTTCTCGACCATGTCCCACATCACCTGGCCGATGTCGCGCAGGTAGGCGAGGTGGGTC
>JADHXT010000288.1 GCA_016782825.1 Candidatus Brocadiia bacterium
GCGGTTATGGCCGTCCCGCAGAGCGGGCATGGCCATAACCGCCTGGTCCATTAACCCGGTGGCCCGGAAGATTCGGGCCGGGGGAAGTGGCTCCCCGACGAGGACTCGAACCTCGCCGCAAGCGCGACGCGGGGGCGCTTGACTTTCGTTCCAGCGCGGAGTAGTCTGGCGCACGACGATGGCGCGGGAACGTCCCGCGGCCCTGGCCTCCCCTGTGATTCATGGAGGAGCAGACGATGAAGCACTGTCCGTCCCGTCGTGATTTCCTCAAGGAGTCGGCGCTCGGCGGAGCCGGGCTGGTGGTCCTGGGCACCGGCGCGCTCGGGGCCGAGGCGCCCAGCAACAAGCTCAACATCGCCGTCGTCGGCGTCGGCGGACGCGGCGGGGCCGACATCAGCGGCTGCGCCAGCGAGAACTTCGTGGCCCTCTGCGACGTCAACGCGAAGGCCCTCGCGAGCGGCAAGAAGCGCTTCCCCAACGCCAAGACCTACAGCGACTGGCGGAAAATGTTCGACGACGCGAAGAACTTCGATGCCGTCATCTGCGCCTCGACCGATCACACCCACGCCCTCGTCAGCAACAACGCGCTGAAGCTCGGCAAGCACGTCTACGTCGAGAAGCCCATCGGCCACTCCGTCCACGAGGCCGCGACCCTCCGCGAAACCTATCTGAAGGCCAACGGCAAGCTCGCCACACAGCAGGGCACCCAGATTCACGCGGGGGGCAACTACCGCCGCGTCGTCGAGCTGGTCCAGGGCGGCGCCATCGGCGCCGTCAAGGAGTGCCACGTCTGGTGCAGCCGCCGCGGCCCCAACCCCCAGCCGCCCGTCATCAAGCAGCCGATCCCGCCTCCCGAGTGGCTCAACTGGGACCTCTGGCTCGGCCCCGCGTCCGACCGGCCCTATCACCCCTCCTACCACACAGGCGGCTGCATGGGCTGGGAGCAGTGGTGGGACTTCGGCAACGGCTGCATGGGCGACATGGGCAGCCACCTGATTGACCTGGCCTACTGGGCGCTGAACCTCAAGTCCCCCGCCACGGCCGAGGCCGAGGGCGACCCGCCCTGCGGCGATCCCAAGACCAAGCACTCGTATCCCCACTGGCTCAAGGTGTGCTGGGAGCACCCCGCCGTGGGCGACCGCCCGCCCGTGAAGCTCTTCTGGTGCGACGGCCCGCAGCGCCCGCCCTCGCCCGAGGGCCACAACCTCAACAAGTGGGGCATCGGCCTCCTCTTCACCGGCGAGAAGGGCCAGATCGTCTGCGACTACCGCAAGCACATCCTCCTGCCCGAGGCACAGTTCAAGGACTTCAAGCCGCCCGCGCCGACCATCGCGCCCTCGCCCGGCCACTACAAGGAATGGCTCAACGGCTGCAAGACCGGCTCGCCCACGCTGTGCAACTTCGACTACGCCGGCCTCTTGATCCAGAACAACCTCCTGGGCTGCGTGGCCTATCGCGTGGGCAAGAAGATCGAGTGGGACGCCGAGAACCTGAAGGCCAAGGGCTGCCCCGAGGCCGACCCGTTCATCAAGCGCCCCTATCGCGCCGGCTGGAGCCTCTAGCCTGGATTTCTCACCAGCCGCTGGTGAGGAACCCAGGAAGCGCCAAGCAACTGCCGGTTCGAGTCCTCGTCGGGGAGCCACGCTTTTTGGCCCGAACGCTCCGGGCCACCGGGTTAACAGGAGCCGTCCCGGCACACCACCGGCGACGGCTCCCTCCATGCCCGCCCCACCGTCGGCCGGTGCGCCTTCCCCACCATGGCAGCCTCACCACACATTCTCTTGACACCCCCACGCCTCCCATGCTACCCTGTCGTTAGTGAAAGCTTCATACTCAAGCACGTGGACATGGCGGTAATGAAATAACATGTCCCCAGACTGAAGGGCGAGCGACGAGCTCTCCACGCGCGCGTGTCGAAACCCAGCACAGGTGCGACTCTTGACTTCCACTCCCCCACGGCGTATCCTCTGCGCAGAGCGAAGAGGCAACCCCGGAGGGAAAGTTAAATAACATGTCCCCAGACTTTCACCGGAGGGGAAGTTAAATAACATGTCCCCAGACTTTCACAGTGCGATGCCTCGACGATGATCACGGCCGCGCTGCTTGCGATGTTTGCCGAGATGAAGCCGTGAAGCTGCCGGTTCGCGTCGTCGTTCGGGAGCCACTTCCCTTCTTGCCCGCCCCCGGTCCTTTGATGCTGAGTCCTGGCTCAAGTCCTTGCGAACGTCTGGGGACACGATACTTAATTAGGGACACGGTGAGAGACATGACTCTTGACTTCCACGGCCCTACGGCGTACCCTGTGTTCAGAGCTGTGGGGCAACGCTGGAGGGAGAATTAAGTATCGTCTCCCCAGACTGGACCAGACTGGAAGCACAAGGGCGATAATTAAATAACATGTCCCCAGACTTCAGACTTCGTGTCCAGTACAGGGAGGGTCAGGCGTCGTCGCGGGGCGTCTTGAAGTCCTCTTTGCGCAGGCCGTAGCGCCTCATCTTGCCGTAGAGGGATCGGGGCTCGATGCCGGCGCGGCGCGCCGTCTCGCCGACGCGCCCGCCGGTCTCGGCGAGCAGGCAGGCGAGGTAGGCGCGCTCGACGTGCGCCATCGCCTCGCTCCGCACGTCGCGCAGGGGCCGCTCGAGCCACGCACGCGGGAAGGGCTCCGCGCGCGCAGGCACGCCCGGCAGCTCTCCACAGGCCATCGCCGACAGGCTGCTGATCGACTCGGGCAGGTCGCCGAGCCCGATCTCGCGGCCCGAGTACAGGAGCATGGCGCGCTCGATCACGTTGATCAACTCCCGCACGTTCCCCGGCCACTCATAGCGGCACAGGGCCTCGAGCGCGCTGTCCGACACGGCGGCGCCCATGCGGCCGAGGCGCGGGGCGAAGTAGTCGAGGTAGCTCTGGACCAGGGCCGGGATGTCCTCGCGCCGCTCCCGCAGCGGCGGGACGGTGAGGGTGAGGACGCTGAGGCGGTAGTAGAGGTCCATGCGGAACCGCCCGGCCTCGACGTCGCCGGGCAGGTCGCGGTTGGTCGCGGCGATGACGCGGACGTCGATGGTGATGGGCCGCTCGCCGCCGATGCGCTGGATCTCGTGCTCCTGGAGCGCGTGGAGGAGCTTGACCTGGAGGTGGTGGGGCGTCTCGCCGATCTCGTCGAGGAACACGGTGCCGCGGTGGGCGAGCTCGAACAGGCCGCGGCGGGTGCGGGTGGCGCCCGTGAAGGACCCTTCCTCGTGGCCGAACAGCTCGCTCTCGAGCAGCGTCTCGGGCAGGGCGCCGCAGTTGACGGTGACGAAGGGCTCGTGTCCCCGCAGCCCCTCGGCGTGGATGGCCCGGGCCAGCCGCTCCTTGCCGGCCCCGGTCTCGCCGAGGATCAGCAGCGAGGAGTCGGTGGGCACGACGCGGCGGACGACGTTCATGAAGGCCCGCATGGCCGGGCTGGCGGACACGAAGTCGGTGAGGCGGGGCCGCGCCAGGGGCCGGCCCCGGCTCAGGCGCTCCTCGGCCGCGGCGCGGCGCTTGTCGAGGATCGTCGAGAGGACGGCCCAGAGCATCTCATCGGACAGCCGCGGGTTGAGCACCGCCTCGCAGCCGGCGGCCAGCAGCTCGGCGCGGTCCTCCGGCTCCTCGGTGGCCAAGAGCACGACCACCACCGGCGCGTCGGGCAGTTGGCGGAGCGCGCGCACGCTGTCGGCCGCGGGCCTCGGCACGAGCGAGCGGGCGATGAGGATCAGATCGCAGGGCTCGCGGCCCACCCGCTCCCACAGGATCCCCTTGCGCAGGAGAGGCTGGACAACGATGTCCGCGTGGGCCAGGACCTCGAGGAGCCGCTTCTCGAGCTTCGTCTCGTTCACGCCGAGCAGAACGCGTTGGAGCACGGGAGATCGTCCTTATGCCATCAGGATGCCATCAGGCTGATCGGATATTCTACATCCCATAACATCGGAAGTCAATATTCCGTTTCCTGGGGAACGGCCGCGACCTGCCCCGCGTCCCCGCACCGATTCCGGCGCCGTAACCCCTTGGCGCAACACACTTAGAGCCACAGCGCGCCTGGACGGGACACTCTCTGGCATGACAGTTGCTCTTCATTGATGCCAAACGAGGCGAGCGAGGCGGTCCCGCTCGCAGCCAATCTGGAACCCGGAACGGCAAGCTGGGCGTCGAGAGGAGGTGAGAGAATGACGTGCGGCAAGAGAAAGCCCTGCGGACCCGGCAAGCCAAAGCCAAAGCCCAAGCCCAAGCCCAAGGCAAAGCCGAGGCCGGCGATGCCGGAGGCTGAAGGCGCAGAGTTGCCCAAGCGGTAACGGCCGCTCGCCGGGCATCCATCCCCAGCCGGCGCTCCGGCCGCCGGCACCACCCATCGCGCGGCCCTCGCCACGGCGAGGCGCGCCAGGAGACCAGTCGATGAACACTCGAGTGCTCGTGTCCGTGTTCGCCATCGTCGCGTTGGCCCTGGGCTTCGGCATCGTCGCCAACAGCGTGAACGCCCAGGAGGAGAAGCCGCAGACCCTGATCGGCACCGTGAGCGTGTCGGACGACGACGACGGGAACATCACCGCCGTGAAGCTCACGGTCGGTGAGACGGTCTACAACGTCACCCTCGACGAAAACGGGCGCAAGCTCGGCGCCCAGATGGCCGACAAGAAGGCCGAGGTGACCGCCATCGTCCGCGAGCAGGACGACGAGAAGTGGCTCGTCGTGAAGAGCTTCAAGGAGGTCAAGGAGGAAGAGGCTCCCCAGGAATAGGCAAGCCCTCCGAGGCCGCCGCGGGCGCAGAGCGACCTGGGCCGGCCCCAGGCGCGGGGAGGACTGCCCCCGACCCGCTTCGGATCTCCAGGGGTGGCCGCGACGCGTTCGCGGCCACCCCTTTATTCGTGGTCCGGCTGCGCCCCCTGTCCTGGCGGGGTGCCGTTCATGGGTGACTCGACACGGGGGCCAGAGGCTTGCCGAGCGGGTGCCCGGTTGACCCGGCTTGGGCGTACGGTCCGAAAACTGGCGCCGAGAATCATGGGCGGATTGCCAG
>JADHXT010000289.1 GCA_016782825.1 Candidatus Brocadiia bacterium
GTTGAGGGCGTGGGTGTAGGTGTGGTAGGCGGAAACACCTGAATCGGCGTCGCCAGTCAGTGGATACTGGGCAAAGACGCCGGCCTGTGCGGCCGGGGCGGCGAGGAGCAGTCCCAGCGCCAGCAGGGCCACGAGCGCCGCCGTGCGATGGCCGGTGGCCTTGCCGCGCCGACGCCGCCGGCGGGCGAGGAAGCCCATGCCACCGAGGGCGAGGAGCGTCATCGTGCCCGGCTCGGGGGTCGAGGTGAGGCGGAAGTTGTCCAGGTAGCCGTAGGTGCCGCCCGCGGACGAGCTGCCGGTGAATCCCGCCATGGCCGTCGCGACGTCGGTGAAGGCCGACGTGGTGAAGTGGTATGCGGATGTGGACCCTTCCAGAATGACTCCTGAAACGGTGCCCGCAGTGATGTCCACCCAGTAGGAGAGGTGGAGGAAGGCATTGGGGTCGAACGTGCCGGTGTAGGCAATGGACTGGCCGGCGTAGACGCCGTTCTCGAACAGGTTGAGATTGCCGAACGGGTCGAGCACCAGGCCGGTGAAGCCG
Source organism: Candidatus Brocadiia bacterium (assembly GCA_016782825.1). Lineage (GTDB taxonomy): Bacteria > Planctomycetota > PUPC01 > DSUN01 > DSUN01 > BS750m-G60. The sequence goes on from JADHXT010000289.1 coordinate 542, forward strand.
GTGCGGACCTCGACGCTGGGGACATACGAGCCATCGAGGTAGAATCCCAGGCCAACGCCCCGGGCGTTCGTCGTGCTGTCGGCGCCGCTGGTCAGGGTGCCGATCTGGAGGTCGGCCATGATGTTGAGGCGGCCGGGCTTCAGATAGTCGAGGCGGTCGCTGATGGAGATGGCGGCGCCCGCGTTGGCGCCCAACCGCGCCGTGCCGTTCTGGATGTCAACGTGGAAGGAGGGGTTCATGCCCGTCTCGGTGTAGCCCGGCGAGGCGGGCTGATTGGCCTGGTGGGGATACCAGTTGTCGATGACCGTGCCGTTGGCGCCCGCGAAGTCGTCGCCGAGGTACTCCAGCGATTCCTCGCGGTTGGAGATGCCGTGGAGGTGCCAGGTGCCGGTCTGGAGGGCGGCCAGATTGAGCACGATCTGCCCGGAGCCGTCGGCCACGCTCCGATGGATCAGCCGAATCCCATTGTTCTGGCCGTAGGTGTCCAGGTCTGCGGTGAGGCGGTCGGAGCCGATGGAGAGGGTGGCCCAGCGGTTGTTGGGGGCGTCGAATCCTGCGCCGTAGATGGTGGTGACGTAGGACTGCCCCGCCGTGAGGCCGCTGAGGGTCACCGTCTCGGTCTGCGAGCCGTAGTTGAAGGTGGTGGCCAGGGTGTGGCTGTCCCCGGCCAGCGTGTTGCCGGACTGAGTCGTGTAGGTGCCGCCGAGGCCGCTGGTGGCGAAGTCCGCCCCCGAGGGGTTGCCGCCCGAGGTGCCCTGGAAGGTCACGCCGTTGATCCCCACGCTGGGGCCGGAGAAGTTGATGGCGTGGGTATAGTTGTGGGCCGAGCCGACAGCCGAGTCGCCGTCGCCGCTCCACGAGGTCGCGTGCCAGTCGGTCGTGCTCTCAGCGATGGTGATGTCGTCGATGAGCACCGTGTTGTCGGCGCCAGCCGTGTTGGTGAAGGACAGGGTTTCGGTCGTGTTCGCCGCGGTGTGGTAGAAGGTCGCGTAGCGATAGGGGTTCGCCCCACCCACGGCGATGATGGCCGAATTCAGGAGCGTGTCCGCGCCGAGGTCCATGACGAGCCGGGGCACGTTGCCGTTGCGGGCATTCAGGCGGACGTCCACCTGGTAGGTCTTCCCCACCTCGAAGCCGGGGACCGCCTGGCTGAGAGTGGAGTTCAGCGTCGCGTTCCACTGGATGAAGGCCACGTTGGTGCCGTTCGGAACCGTGCCGTTGTCGGCGAAGGGGGAGCCGCCGGCGGGGTTCAGGCCGATCCGCGTGTCGTCGGTGGAGGTCCACCCTGTGATCGGCGTGTTGACGCTGATGTAGCCGGGCCATCCCGTGAAGGAGTCGGTCTCGAAGCTGGGGTTGGTCACCACGGGCGCCGAATGGGCCGCGGGGGCCAAGAGGAGCATCGTCGCCGCCAGAAGGGTTGCCAGGCAATACGTCCAAGCCTTCGATCCTGTCTGTGCGTCCATCCCATCTCTCCTTGCCGTGGGGGTTCCTGAACCAGTCTGTGTTGCCCGGTGTCCTTGTCTCAAGCCTCGATCGGGCGCTCTCACTCGCGAGTCCCTCCATCGGTGTGGCCGACCACGAATCGACATGGCTCCATTCCTTTCTCCAGAAGACCAGATGAACCTGCCGGAAGGCTGAACGTGTCCTGCGAACGGGACGGGGCGCGGTGGGCGCACCCTGTCCTCAGCGGGTGCAGCATTCTCGCACGCCGCAGTCGTAAGTATACGAGCTTGCGACCAAGCGGGTCAACACAGAATCGGGGCAGAGGGTGCTTTTTTTCCGCATCCGCCGGGGTGTGGAAGACGGAAGCTATCGCTGGTAGATGGGCAGGAAACGGTAGGGCACGCCCAGCACCAGGATGGCCATGGACGTACCGTAGGCGGGATGGCTCTCGTTGCCGCCGGTCCAACTGCCGTCCTTGCGCTGCTTGCCGAGCAGGGCCTTCTGGATGCGGGGATACCAGGCTTGGTAGTGTTCCTCGCCCGCCTGGTACATGGCCTGGATGGCGTAGTAGTGGCCGTAGAAGTAGAAGCTGGTGTGGTCGAAGACGCTGTCGGGCTGGCGCTTGAGGTAGGCGATGCCTTTGTCCACGTGGTCGCCCGTGCGCTCGCCGCACATGAGCAGCGACATGACGCCGGCCGCGGTGCTGGAGAACTTCACGCTGCCGCCGCCCCGCTGGTAGCCGAAGCCGCCGCTGGACTTGTTGTGGCAGCTCTTCACGTAGTCCACGGCCTTGCGGATGACCTGCGCGGGCACCAGGATGCCGGCCTCCTGCGCCGAGGCGAGGGCCACGATCTGCATGACGGTCACCGAGAGGTCGGCATCGACTGGCTGGGGGTGGTAGCGCCAGCCGCCCTCGCCATTCTGCGAGCCGAGGATGATGAGCACGGCGCGCTTGAGCGCGTCGCGCACGCCCTCGCGGTCGCTCATCCCCCACACCTCGCTGAGCGCCAGGGTGGCGAGGCCGTGCTCGTACATGCCCTGGCGGCTCGTGCCGAAGTAGCCGCTGGACTGCTCGCCGTGGCGCAGCAGGTAGCCCACGGCACGGTCGAGGCGCGCGCCGTGGCGGCCCCGCTCGGGGAAGTGGCCCTTGACCATGAACGCCATGAGCGAGAGCGCGGTGATGGCCGGCTTGTAGCGCTCGCCCCAACTGCCGTCCTTGTTCTGGTTCGTGGCCAGGAAGTCGAGGCCGCGCTTGATGGCCGCCTCGGCCTCGGGCGACAGGTCGGCCACCTGCACGCGGCGCTCGGCGGCCAGCGCGCCGCGGCCGGGCACGAGCAGCCCCGCGAGGGTGCAGAGGAGGACGGCAGCGTGCGTTCGTCGTCGGGTGGCCACGGGGCGGTTCCTGGGTGCTCGGGCTATTTGGCGAGGGCCTCGTAGTAGTCTTCAAGGAGCCGGCGGTACTCGATAGGCAACTGGCGCACGTAGCCCTGGTAGAGGGAGTCGCGCTCGCGTTCGCCGAGGGAGGACCACTTGGTGTCCTTGCGCTCGCGGGAGCGGCCCTTGGCGTCCTTCTTCTCGCCCTCGGAGCGCGGGGTGTCCTCGGTCTGGGTGGAGGGCTGCTGCGATTCCTTCTGCGATGGCTGGTCGGGCTGTCCTGGCTCGGGCATGGCCGCCACGTCCATGGTGCCCTGCTCCAGTTGGGCCTTCATCTGAGCGTGGGCCTGCTCGAAGGCTTCGGCGGCCTGTTCGAGGGCGGCTTCGGCGGCGCGCTGTGCGGCCTCGGCCTGCTGAGCATCGGGCTGCTGCATTTCCTGGGCGGCCTGGTCCATGGCGTCGCCAGCTTCCTCGAGCGCTTCGGCGGCGGCGGCCACGGCCGGGGCGTTCTCGGCGAGTTCCTCGGCCTCGTTGCCCATCTCTTCCTGCTCGGGCTGATGGGCGGGGAGCGCTTCCTCGCCGGCCTCGTGGCCGGCTTCGCGCAGCTCGCGCTGCTCCTGGGCCAGCTCGCGCGCCTCGTCGCGTGCTTCGGCGAGCTGATCGAGCGCCTGCTGCTGCTCCTGCTGCTCGGCGGCGTGTTTCTGCGCCTGCTCGCGTGCCTCGGCAAGCGCTTCCTGGGCCTGCTCTTGAGCCTTCTGGGCTTCCTGGGGCTTATTCTGCTGGAGGGCCTCGGCGGCCTTTTCCATGGCCTGCTGCGCGTTCTCGAGGGATTTCTTCACGTCGGGCTGCGGCTGGCGTTCGGCCATCTGCTCGGCGCGCTCGGCGAGCTGCTCCTGCGGCTGCTGGAGGTCGGCCACGTCCTGCTTCTGGTCCTCGCGCTGCTCGGTTTCCTGCTGGACGGCTTCCTGGTCTTGTTCGAGCTCGCGCAGGCGGTCTTCGGCGGCGGCGTTCTCGGGGTCGGCGTTTTCGTTCTGGGCGATCTGCTGGTCGAGCTGCTCGATGGCGCGCTTGAGGGCATCCTCGGCGCGCTCCTGGGCATCGGCGGTTTTCTCCTGCTCGCCCTGCTCGATCTGCTGTTCGGCCTTCTTCATTTCGTCCTGGGCCGCGGCGAGCTCCTTCGCGGGGTCGGGTGCGTCGGGCGCGGCCTTCGGCTCGGGTTTGACGTCCTGGGCGACCTCTTCGAGTTCCTTCTCGAGCTCGCGCTGTTCGAGTTGCAGGTCCTTCTGCTGTTCCTTGAACTGATCTTCGTCGGCGGCTTCGACTTTCTCGCGGAGTTCCTGCTGCTTCTCGAGGAGTTCCTCGAGTCGCTCGCGGGCTTCCTTGTCGCGTTCGGCCTCGGCGGTGCGTTCGTCGGCCTCGAGGGCTTTCTCGGCCTTGCGGAGTGCTTCGAGGGCTTTCTCCTGCTCGGCGAGTGCGTCGATGGGCTTCTTGTCCTCGATGTCCTGTGCGGCGCGGTCGAGTCGCTCGTCCACCTCGCCGGCGTCCATGGCCTCGTCGGCCCGTTCGAGGCGGAGTTGTTTCATGGGGTCGGTTTCGGCCTTCTTGGCCTTCTCGATCTCCTGTTCGACGGCCTTGGCGCGCTCGGCGAGCTGTTCCTGCCGCTCGGCGAGT
>JADHXT010000290.1 GCA_016782825.1 Candidatus Brocadiia bacterium
TGTCGGCGTATCGGACGCGGAACGGGGCCGTTTCGATCTGCATGGGGCTCTTCTGAATAGCTCGATAGACGAGGGACGAGACGCCGGTTCACATGGCCAGAGGGCGTTCTCACCTGCTTGCGAAAACGTGGGCCTTATTATACAATGCATTGGATTCACGTCAACGAACGAGCTTCCAAGGAGAAGGCATGCCCCTGATCGTCGATGCATCCGAGGCCCGAGAAGTCTACGACGAGGCGCGCGAGCGCGGCGTGGCACTGCTCAACCTCAATCCCGAGTGCCCTCGCGGCATCGAGGCCTGCCTTCGCGCGGCCAAGGCCGTGGGCCAGCGCGTCGGGGCGGACGACTTGCCCATCATCCTGTCGCTGTGCGGCATCTACTACGGCCGCCCGCAGGCCAAGTACTACACCAGCTTGGGCGACCCCCTCTATGGATTCGACTGCTGGGTATCCAACGTCGAGTTCTACACCGCCGACGACGGCCCCTTCGGCAAGCTCCGCGTGCTCACCCACCTCGACCACGGCCAGCCCGACGCCGGCGACGCCGAGATCCTCGAGCACCGCCTCGACAAGCTTACCAGCGTGATGTACGACTGCTCCACCATGCCCTTCGAAGAGAACATCCAGCGCACCGCCGCCTACACCGAGCGCGTGCGCGACCAAGTGATCGTGGAAGGCGCCGTCGACGAGATGTACGAATCCGGCACCGGCGAACAGAAAAACCAGATCACCACCGTGGAGCACGCCCAGGACTACGTGAGCCGCACCGGCGTGGACATCATCGTGCCCAACCTCGGCACCGAACACCGTGCGGCCGAGCGCGACCTGCGCTACCACGGCGACATGGCCCGCGAGCTGAGCTCCGCCGTCGGCAAGATCCTCTGCCTCCACGGCACGTCGAGCCTCTCGCCCGAGGACTTCGTGCACCTGAAGGACGACGGCATCATCAAGGTGAACCTGTGGACGGCCGTCGAGAAGGCCGGCGCCCAGGCCGCCGTGCGCAAGGCGATCGACGAGCTCGGCAACATCTTCCCCGAGACGGTGCTGGGCAAGATGGTGGACGCCGGCTATCTCGGACGTCGCTACTTCGAGCACGACTACCGCGAGCAAATCTGTGGCGGGCAGATCAAGCCCAAGCTCGACTTCTTCGCCGAGTGCGTCCGCCGCGACGCGTGGGTGAACGCCGCCCAGGCGCTCGTGGAAAGCTGCCTCGACGACCTCGGCTACGCCGCCTTTGGAAGCTGATGCCAGAAAACACCAACGAAGCCGAAATGAGCAAGCCCGGCCGACGCCGACGCATGCGCCGCTTCCTGTTCACCGGCCTCGCCACACTCCTGCCCACGCTCCTCACCACCTACATCATCTACGTGTGCTATCAGTTCGTGCACACGAACCTCGGCTACTGGCTCGCCACCATCCTGGCCAAGCTCCTCGGCCAGTGGGACCCGACCACCCAGTCCATCACCAATAGTTTCACCGTGTTCGCCGGCGACATCATGGCGGTGCTCGTGGTGCTGGGCATCGCCATCTCCCTCGGCGCCCTGGCCGCCAGCTTTGTGGGCCGCCGCGTCATGCGCGCCGGCGAGGGGCTGCTCACCAAGATGCCCTTCGTCAAGGTCATTTACCCCTACGTCAAGCAGGTGACCGACTTCTTCCTCTCGGACAAGCGCTCGCGCTTCCGCACCGTGGTGGCCGTGCCCTACCCGCGCCGGGGCGTGTACTCCATCGGCTTCGTCACCGGCCTGGGCATGCGGTCGATCAACGATCGCACTCGCCAGGAGATGATCCACGTCTTCATCCCCAGCTCGCCGACGCCCATCACAGGCTACGTGGTGTTCGTGCCGCGGAGCGAGGTGATCGAGCTCTCGATGACGGTGGACCAGGCGCTGCGTTTCGCCGTCTCGGGTGGCGTGATCGTCCCGCCTCATCAGCTCGTGAGCGAGGAACTGGTGAGCCGCGACACGGCCATGCTCGCCCTGCCCAACGAGCCGCCGGCGGACGACGACGAATAGAGCGCCCCGACGCCCTCCCCCACACCATTCCCTATCGTGCTATGGCTGCTGCGGTACCCCGCGCGACAGGCGCCGCACGAGATCGGCATAGCGCGCGTCGTCGGGAGCCAGGGCTGCGGCGCGCTTTGCCGCGGCGAGTGCCTCTCCGGGCTCGCCACTCGCCTCGAGCGCGATGGCCAGCGTGGCCAGGTAGGCCGACGTGTCGGGCTTGAGGGCCAGCGCGCGGCGGGCGTGGCGCAGGGCGCGCGATGGATCGCGCAGCGGTGGCTTGACAGTGGCGTAGAGATAGGCTAACAGGTCGTGCGCCTCGGCGCTGCCGGGGGCGATGGCCAGGGCCAGCCGCAGCAGGCTCTCCGCCCCCGCCGCCCTATCCTGCACGAGGTAGTAGGCGGCCAGGCTCGTCGAGGCCGCGGGGTCGCGGGGATTGGCGATGAACTGCTCCCACGGGCTTTGCCGACGGGGCCGCTCCCCCCGCTCGTGGATGCTGTGCACCATGAGGTCGAAGAGGAGGTCGAGCCGGAATCCCGCCGCCTCGGACGACGCGAGCGACGCCTCCACGACGCCGCCCGTCACCGACGGGAAGATCACGTTGCGCAGGCGGAAGGGCTGCCCCGTCTTCGGCTCCACCTTGAACAGAAGCTCCACGCCCTGTCGCCCGAGCACAACGGCGTCCTGCCCCTTCAGGAGCGTGGCATTGTCCTTCGCGGACGCAGCGACCACCGACTTCGCATACGCCGCCACGTCCACCCCCTGTGCGGGCGGCACGATACGCAGCCGCACGACCCCCATCCCCTCTCGCTGGAACGAGTGGCCCCGCAGCTTCGCCGTGGGGGCACGGTAGGTCCATCCCCTGGGCACGGCGATCGCCAGGGCTCCGCCGTCGAGTGGGTGCGCCACCATCTCCGTGCGGGCCAGCAACACCCAGTCGGCCCCTCGGACGTAGAACGCCGCCTGCTGGAAGGCGTAGGCGGCGAGCACGATGCTGCCGAAGGCGGCCACGCGCACCGCCATCGTGGACGCAGGCCGAGGCAGCCGCGCCATCACAGGCCGCAGCACCAGCGCCGCCACCAGGCCCGCCACGAGGCCACCCACGTGGGCGCCGTTGTCGATGAACGGCACGGTGATGCCGAGCGCCGCGTTGATGCCCACCACCACCACCAGGTTCACCCACAGCCCGCGCCGCGCGTCCGGCCGAATGAACCGGCGATACACGGTGGAAAACACCACCACCGCGCCGAACAGGCCAAACACCCCGCCCGACGCGCCGACCGACAGCTCGGCCGTGGCGAACAGCGACACCACGTTGCCCACCACCACCGCGCCGACGTAGATGAGCAGAAACCGCTGCCAGCCCCACAGCTTCTCCACCAGCGGCCCCAGGGCGCGCAGCGCATAGAGGTTCACCACGATGTGCAGGATGCCGCCGTGGAGGAATCCCGCCATCAGCAGCCGCCACCACTCCCCGCCGTGGAGCACCAGCTCGCGGTCCTTCGCGCCGCACACCAGCAGCGTGAGCACATCGGGCTGCACCGCCTTGCCCACGATGGCAGTGACCCCATACCCGACCACGCACAGCGCCATGATCGCGGGCGCCACCACGGGACGCTGGAGGCGCACTTCCGCCGGCGGCGCAGGCTCGGGCGCAACACTGGACGGATTGCTGGGGTCGGAGGCGGCCACGGCGGGCACTCCGCGCCGAGAGGCGCACCGAGACTATGGCTGGACGCTCAGCCACTCGAAGAGCAGGAAACGCACGCGGCCGATCAGCAGCGACAGGCGGCCCATCACCGTATAGCCGAAGGACGCGCCGAAGGAGACCATCAGGAACCAGATGCCCACCCGCGACACCACGCCGCCGGCCCCCTTGTGCTCCACGCTGAAGAAGAAGTAGAACAGCACCGACACCGTGCCCACCAGCACCAGCACGGCCCCCATCACCGGCAGCGCCGCCGACACAAACCACGCCTGGGTGAAGAAGGCCGCCGGCTGGCCCGCCTGCACCGTCGCCTGCAAGGGGCTCACCGCGGCCTGGAGCTGCTGGAGGATGTAGCTGTGGGTCACGATCGGGATGCCCATGCCCGCGCCCCAGCCCACCATGAGCGCGATGGCGTAGCGGCTCAGCCAGCCGCGGGTGCGCGAGATGCGCGTCACGAGCAGCAGGCCGAGGACGATCGGCACGAAGCGGCGGCCCAGCTCGGCGTAGAACGCCTCGGCGGTGGGCGCGCGGAACAGCGGGTCCACCACCTCGGGGCGGAGCGACTGCCGCCACGTGATGATCGCCCCGTAGCCGAGGGCCACGCCCACGTAGAGGTTCTCCGCCATCTTGAACAGCGGATTGTCGCGATACAGGAAACTGTACATGATGAGCGTGAGGCCCGCGGCGATGATGATGCCATAGGACTCCGTGAGGGGCCTCGTGGTGTCGCCGTACGGGTTGCATCGCCACCAGCTCACGCCCACGAAGGCGAGCACGAGCGCCACGAGCACGATCCGCTCGGCCGCGCGGCGGTTGGGGCTCGGCTGTTCCAGCGGTGCAGCCACTACGGGGATGCCTCTCTCTTCTGGCGGAAGCGGCGGACGAGGAACTGCACGTTGGCCACCACAATGAGCAGGATGATGAGCAGGTGTGTGGTGGACTGGGCCTGCATGCCGCGGCTGGCGTCGGCCGACCGCTTCGGCGCGTCGTCACCCGGCTTGGGGAGGATGCGCGCGGCGATCTCCGTCTTGACCTGCCGTTCGAGCATCTTCTCGTAGTCGGCCGCGCCGCGCAGGCCGCCGAGGTAGCCCACGAGCTGCTTGGACTGGAGGAACGGATACAGGTCGGGCGCGATCACGGCCGTGCAGCCGGCGCCGAGGTCGAAGCCGAAGCGGTCGGCGCCGTAGGCGATCCACATTTCCACGGTGGCGCCGGCAGCGATGTCGATGCCCAGCGGAATGTCCTTCAGCGAGCGCACGCCCTCGAGAGCGGCCATGCCCTCCGTGGGCTGGTCGTAGTAGTCCTTGTCGAAGGCGCC
>JADHXT010000016.1 GCA_016782825.1 Candidatus Brocadiia bacterium
AGTTCATCGAGTTCGCGCAGCCTCTTCACGAGCCGTGCGGCCACGGCGTCCTGCCGCTTGTACACCCGCATGCCGATGGCCACCGAGAAAAGAAACGATGCGAGGAAGAAGTAGAGCACCACGAGCGCCGACCGCAGGGTGATCGACACCACGATGCCGTGCCGCTGGTTGGCCTGCTTGGGGGCGAGGCCATCGAACGTGGGCGACACCACGTCGTGCAGCGTGACCTGGTGTGCCCTGGCCTCGCGGCGGATGCGCAGGCACTCGACCACGCACATGCCCACGAGCGCCAGCGCGGTGAGCCACATAAGCGCCCCGGCGACGGAACGCGACACGCGTCGCTTGCCGGCCTCGTCCAGTTGGCGGACGACGCGCCATTCGGCGGTGGAGAGTCTCATACTGTCCCCTTCGGTTCCACGGGAAGCCGAGCGATGTCTGCGCAACTATAGCGCCTTCACGCGTGGGGGTCAACATGGCCGATGTCGGGGTAGTTGACAGCCCCCAGGCCGACCGCTACGATGTCAGCCGCCCTGCCCGGCCGGCCTGCAACGCAAAGGAGACTTCGATGAAGTTCAGCTTCATGACCTTCTCGTGCCCCGAGTTGGCGTGGGACGACGTGCTGGCCGTGGCCCGCCGCTTCGGCTACGACGGCGTGGAGCCCCGCGCGCAGGCCAACCACGCACACGGCGTGGAGACCACCGCGTCGGCCGACGAGCGCGCGCTGATCCGGCGCAAGGCGGACCATGCCGGCATCGACATCTCGTGCCTCGCGACCTCGTGCCGCTACACCCTGGCCGACCCCGCCGAGCTGGCGCAGATGATGGACGACTCGCGCGCGCTCATCGCCCTGGCCCGCGACATCGGTGCGCCGTGCCTGCGCGTGTTTGGCGGCGGCATCCCCGAGGGCATGAGCCGCGACGACGCGGTCGCGCAGGTGGCCGATTGCCTGGCCGCGCTCGCCCCCGCCGCGCAGGCCGCCGACGTGGTGTTGTGCGTGGAAACCCACGACAGTTGGTGCGACGCGCGGGAGCTGGCCCGCGTGATCTCCCGCGTCGGCCATCCACACGTGCAGGTAAACTGGGACATCATGCACCCCGTGCGCGCGGGCATGAGCATGGACGAGGCCTACGAGGCCATCGGCGCGTTCGCGCGGCATTGCCACTTCCACGACGGCCGCCAGCTCGACAAGGGCCTCGAGCTGTGCCCCGTGGGCGAGGGCGTGGTGGACCACCGCCGCGCCGTGGAAATCCTCACCCGCGCCGGTTTCGAGGGGCACATGAGTGGCGAGTGGATCAACTGGGAGCCGTGGGAAACGCATCTGCCGCGCGAGATCGCCGCGATGCGGGCCCTGGTGGCCGAGGTGGCGGAAGGGTGAGCGGGGGAGGCGCCGCTGGGCCGGGCAGCCGTGTCACACGCCGGGATTCGACGAGCCGCTGGCGCCGCCGCGCCGGCCGAGCATCTGCCGCGCAGTGGCCAGCAGGATGCGGCAGTCGATCGCCCAGCCCATGAGATCGATGTACTCACGGTCGAAGGCCACCTTGCGGCGCACGTCGCCGAGGTCCTGGTCGTAGCGCTGGTTCACCTGCGCCCAGCCGGTGATGCCGGGGCGCACGCGGAGGCGCTCGGCGTAGCCGGGGATTTCCCTGGTGAACTTCTCCACGAAGAAGGGGCGCTCGGGCCGCGGGCCGATGAGGCTCATGTCGCCCTTCAGCACGTTCCAGATCTGCGGCAGCTCGTCGAGGTGGGTGCGGCGGAGGAAGCTGCCGAACGGCGTCTCGCGCGGGTCGTTGTGCGTGCTCCACACCGGGCCGCTATTGGATTCGGCGTCGGCCGTCATCGTGCGCAGCTTCACCATGCGAAACACGCGCCCGCCCTTGCCCACGCGCTCCTGCAGGTAGAACGCCGGGCCGCGGCTGGTGAGCTTCACCAGCAGCACCAGAACGGCGATGACGGGGAGCGCCACCACGAGGGCCGGGAGGGAGAGCAGGATATCGATGGCGCGCTTGAACTCGGCGTAGCGGTTGCGGAAGAAGCGCAAGTAGAGCGCTCCTGCGCCGCTGCCGAGGACTAGGATGGTGGCCGGCTCGGGCATAGTGGCACCCACTCGTGGACAATCGCCGGAACCCACAGTTCCCACAAATACCCAGTATACGTGGAGTGGGGCTATTGGCGCAAGTGGGTGGAGAGAGTTTTCCGCGCGCGGCATGGCGGCATGGCCGGTCGAGACTGTAAGACATGGTGGGGTCGGCGCTTACGGTGGGCTAGGGTAGTGCGGCGCTGATGGAGGGCAGCGCGAGGGCGGTGAAGCCTTCGAGCAGGGCAAACACGCGCGAGTCGTCGTCGGGACCCGCGGATTGGGCGCTCGCGCGGAGCAGTGCGCTGCTGCTGCTGCGGAGGGTGAGCTGGTACCAGATGGTGCCCCACTGCATCTTGAGGTAGCTGGCGTGGTAGGCGGGGCCCGCCTTGTACCAGTAGAGCACCAGGAGACGGCGGCCGCTCTTGCGGAGGAGCAGGCGGTTGGCGCGGAAGGGGTGGCCGCCGACGGCAAACTCGCTCACCGACTTGCCCTCCACGCTCCAGCCCGAGCCCTTGTAGCAGATTTCGGGGGGGTGTGCCACGCGGCGGTTGTTGGCGGCGTAGACGATGGAGAGGTCCACGTCGGTCTCGCCGCCGCAGGAGTAGCTGCGGGTGAGGATGGCCTTGGTCTCGAGGATCTCGATCTCGAGGGGGCCAGGCTCGTGCTCGGCGGTCATGATCCAGTCGCCGAAGGTTTGGGGCACGCGGTCGCGCAGCACGCCGAGGTTGGCTGCCGGCGGCACGTTGTACTGGAAGAACACCGCGATGGGGGCTACGATGGCCAGGATCCAGATGGCGGTGCGGTATCGATGCTTCAAGCTATCCATCGAGCGGTGGCTCCGCGAGCGGGCGGGTGTGGCGCGTCAGGCCACGGCGGGCTGGCCGGGGGCCGCGTTGGCCGGGGCACGTGGCTCGAACCCCTGGAGAAACCGCTCCAGGCTGAAAAACAGGACGAAGGCCACGGCGAAGATGCCGTAGCCGGTCACGTCATGCACCCATCCGTGGGTGGATTCCGAGCCCCAGATGCAGGCGATGAACGTGAGGGTGACGATGCGCCACATGTTGGCGAGCAGGGCGAAGGGCACGGCGGCGGCGAAAAGCATGAGCTTGCGCGACAGCGAGAGCTTGGTCACGTAGGCGAAGAGCGCGCCGAAGGCGATCAGCGCAATGAGCGAGCGGAGGCCGCTGCACACGTCGCCCACGATGATCTGGTCGAGCTCGCCGGCGCTCGTCTCCCAATTCACGTAGCTGCCGCTGCGCTCGACGATGTAGTCGTGGATGCCGAGCACGCCCATGCCGTTGAAGATCCAGCACGAGGCCACGGCGGCAAACTTCTTGAGCCCATAGGTGTAGGCCTGCACGCGTTCCATCGGCAAGGGCACCATGGCCACGCTGAACAGCAGGGGGAACGCCAGCAGCTTCATGATGGCCCGGCCGTAGAGATACGCCAGGAGCCCGAAGAGGCAGATCACAAAGGCGATGTATTGCAGCGTGTTCATGCGAATGAAGCAGGCGGCGAGCAGCACGAACAGCCCGAACAGCAGAAGCCCCAAGCCGAAGCGGCGGAGGTCGCCCTCGGGCTTCAGTTGTTCCAGGCGCTTGCGCTGGCGCCAGATGAGCGCGGCCACCACCACGGGGATGAGGTAGCCGTGGGAGTAGTAGGAGTCGCGTCGCCGCCAGCGCCATTCCATCGTGGTGATGGCGGGCACGAAGGCGAGGGTGAACAAGGCGGCCACCACGCCCTCGATGGGGCGTCCGTTCAGCCGCCAGAAAAACAGCCCCACCACCGGCACGAGGAGGAAGAAACGGAAGTCCTTCGTCGGGTCCTCCGACGAGGGCGCGAGCGAGAGGGCGCGCGCCAGCGGCGGGATCATGATCAGGGCGAAGAGCGCCAGGGGGATGAGCACCGGCCAGAACTTGGCGAGCAGCACCTCAGGGCTCAGCGGGCCGGGTGCTGCCGCCATGGCTTCCGCGGGCGGGCCACCTCCTCCCGCCGCGGCATCGCCTTCGGTGGGCGGCGCCCCTGTCTGGTCGGCGCCGGCGTCGCCTGTGGGTGAGGCCGGCGGTGCGCCACCGGTGGGGGCGGAGCCGCCGCCGGGTGTGGCGGGGGCCGGGAGTGGCTTGAGGAAGAAGGTGAGGATGAGGTTGGCGAGGATGGCGGCGGGCACGCCGACGACGAACCCCGCCGCGGTCTGCCAGTCTTTCTGCTTCTGCTGGAGGGCCTTCTTCTGCTTGAACTCCTCCGTGTCGGCGAGGGGCGAGTCGTCGTCGAAAGTCTTGTGCAGCAGGTCGTCCTCGCCGAGCGCGGTGAAGAGGCCGCGCTGGACGAGCTTGGGAAACACGGCCTGGCTTGCGGCGAGGCCGCAGATGAAGAACACGCCGGCGGCGATCATCAGCCAGCCGACCTCGTCGCGGTTTTTGCGCTTGGCCACGACGTAGGCCCAGCCGCCAAGGATGGCGATGCACAGGATATCGAGCAGTTCGGCCATGAGCGTTCTCCGTCAGGGGGCCTTCGGCACCGGGGCGTTGGGTCGGGCGGCGTCCGTGGTGTCGGGGGCAGGCACCTTCTCGAGGAGTTTCCTGGCGTAGTGGATCGGGATGGCGTAGCTGATTCCGCTGGCGAAGACTTTCTCTTTGGTCTTCCGGATGAAGGCACGGTTCACCACGCCGAGCACGCGGCCGGTCACGGGGTCGAACACGGGGCCGCCGCTGTTGCCCGGGTAGGCGATCGCGTCGAGCTGGAACACGTCGAACGGATGGCGCAGGGCATCGATCGTCGCCGCGTCCAGATGCCGGGTGTTGACGGCCGGGATGGCGATGGGGCTCACATTGCTAATGATACCCGCAGTGGTGGACGGATGCAAGCCGAGCAGGAAGCCGAAGGGAAAGCCCATGACGGCGATGGCCTGGCCTTCGCGCACCTTGGTGGAATCGCCGATCTCGAGGCAGGGGTAGGCGTCGCCTTCGGCCTTGAGCAGGGCCAGGTCGTAGCGCGGCATGCGGGCCAGGACGGTGGCGGGGATGCCGCGGCGGTTGTCCAGGGTGTGCATGAAAATCCGCAGGTGGCTCAGCCGCTTGCGTTTCTCGAAGGCCACGATCACGTGGTCGGCCGTGAGGAAGTAGCCGCGGTCGTCGATGAAGAAGCCCGAGGCCGAGAACTCCATGGGCGGGCGGTTGGCCGGATTGTAGGTGCCCACGGCCGCCACGGCGGCGCGGATGCGGGCCACGGTGGCGGGCAGCGCCTGGCAGGGCGCCCCCCCTGCCGCGGGGGCGCCGGCGCGCGCCGCGAGCGCCGCAGTGGCGAGCACGAGCGCGGCAACGCGGAGTCGGCAGGCAAGCTGCCAGGGCGCGCGACGCGGAAGCGATGGCGATGTGGACATGGCGTTCCTACCGTGGGGGCATGGGCATCGCGTGCGCGACGTCGCTGCGCGGGCCCTGGAACTTCGGATCGCGAGCGGACCGGATGCAGTAGTAGTAGCGGGTGCCGTTGGCGACGGCGGTGTCCTCGAAGTGGGGTACGGTGACGGGGAATGGGTTGACTCGTGCGTAGCCGAGCGTGGGTTGCGTGCTGCGGTACACGTGGTAGGCGGCCACGTTGCGGTCGGTGCTGCGGGTCCATGCGAGCGTGACGCGGCGGTCGCCGCTCGTGGCCTGGAGGCCTGTGGGGGGGGCCGGGAGGCCGGCGATGTCCTGGCGGTCGACCCTCTGCCACCACGCCGCCTGAATGCGCTCGACCATGCGCACGAGACTGAGGCGCGAGCGCGCGAGGCCTGCCTGGTCGCGAGATGGGCGCTGAAGCGAGCCGGTCCTGAGGTGCAGTTGGTTGAGGATTCGGTCGGCGCTGGCGAGCAGTCCCACGGACTGTTCGCGGGCGCGCTGGCGGAGCTGGCCTGCCCGCCGCCAGAGCGCCCAGAGCGCGTGGTAGTCTTCGATGCCGTCGCGGAGCGCCACGAGCCGAAGCGACGGGAGCACCGTGTGGTCGGCGCCGTGGTAGAGCAGGGAGCCGTCGCCCGTGGCTTCGGCGTCCTTGTCGAACGCACCCGGGAGCAGGAGCGCGCGCACGCCGTGGCGCCAGGCCATCCAGGGGAGGAGGCGAACGGCAAGCAGGTCGTTGGCGAGGGTGAGGTTGACGTCGGGGTAGCAGGCGGCGCCGGTGCGCAGCCCCCAGGCCTCGCGCTGGATGGAGCGGGCGCGGCGGATGGCGAGCTGCTCGTCAGGCGGAAGGGTGAGGGCGTCGGTGACGAGGGGGCGCACCCAGTAGTCGGCGCGCAGATCGCGCGGGACGTCGCCGCCGCCGCGGGCGATCCATTGCAGGTCGGGGAACTTGCGCGTGAGGGCGCTGAAGGCCTTCACGGCGCCCATGCGGGCCGTGCCGGTGGCCTGGAAGCTCACCAGGACGGCTCCGGCGCGGCCGTGAGCGGCGCGGCGGAGCGTCTGGGCGATGCGCGCGGCATGCACCATCGGGGGCTCGGTGTCGCTCGGCATCTGGTCGCCCGCGTCGTGGAGCACCGCGAGGCGCGCGCCGCGCTGAAGGCAGAACTCGGCGTCTTCGAGGCCGGCGGCCTCGTGGGCCACGGGGTGCAGCATGGGGGTTACTTTGTGCTGGAGAAGCTGGGCGTAGGTGCGGCGTCGCACGAGGCGCCGCGTGGCGGCACTGCCGCCGACGCCGGGCTGCACGAGCGCGAGCACGGGCAAGGGGGCGCTATCGAGAGCGTAGTCCAGGCGGTGCAGTTTCACGGCGACGAGCACGGGCTTGACGTCGCGCGCGCGGACCGCGAGCGTGCCCTCGTAGCTGCCCGGGGGCAGATCGATGGGCACGAGGAGGTCGACGAGCACGCTGCGCAGCGCTCCCGGCTCGATGCGGAAGGGCGCGAAGGGCACGAGGCGGTCGGGCACGGGGCCGGTGCGGTCGGCAGGCAGGCTGGCGCGCGGCGGCACCACCACGTCGTCCACCAGGAATGTGCGGACCGCTGTGGCCGGCAGCGTCGCGTCGGGGCCTTCGCCGCCTCCGGGGCCGGCCACGGTGGTGGGCAGCTTGGCCCACGTGACCTGCACGGCTTCCAGCGGCTTCCAGAGCGCCATGACGACGAGCTGGAAGCTTTCGGCCTCGCCGCCGGCGGCGTGGAGCTCCACGTGGGGGAAGATGCGCTCGTGGAACCCGCGGGCGGGGTCGCGCGTGGACACGCGCCGCAGGGGGGACTCGATGGCTACGGCGAGGCGCGGCTCGGTGATCTGGAAGGCGCGGTACATGAGGCCCTCGCATCGCAACTGGCGGATGACAGCGGCGAGCGAATCGAGCTGGTTCTCGAAGCCGGCGAGGGCGTCGGCCGTGGGCACGGGCTTCATGGGGTCGGTCTGGGTGCGCAGGGCGTTGATGCGGGTGAGCGTGTCGCTTCCGCGTTGCCGCCAGCCAGGCGATCCGGGGTCGTGCTTGAGGCCGTCGCCGAGATCGAGCGCGAGCGCTTCAAGGCGGCGGCGAAACTGGTCGCGCCGTCGCGAGGGCGTGTGGCGGTAGATGGCGAAGTCGGTGATACGGATCCGCGACTCGGGGCTGAGGCCCATGGCGCGCCATTCGATGGCCTGCAACTCGGTCGGCTGGAGGAGGCGGGGCGGCGCGTCTTCGGGGGCGAAGAAGCCATCCGCGATGGGCAGGTCGACGACGACCCACTTGCGGTCCGGCACCACGCGAAGCAGTGGATAGGGCTTCGGGCTCGCGCTGGTGTGCAGCAGGATGGCAAGGTGCGCGCAGTCGGCGACGAAGCAGCGGAAGAAGAGGCGAGCGTCGTCGGTGAGCCGCGTGGTGCGGTCGTAGCGGAGGCCGAGCGCCGTGTCGCCCATGGCCGGCCCGCGGTGTTCGGCGTACTTGTGCCACGCGCCGGCCCAGTGCCGCGCGGGCTTCTTGCGGAAGGTCTCGATCTGAAGCACGGGGGCGTCGTTGGGCAGCCCGATGATCGCGCGGGCCCTGTTCAGCTCTTTTGGGGAGAGGCCGGGGCCTTCGGGCGTGCCTTTGGCCGGGGCATGCTTGGCGTCGGGCCCGCGCGATGGCCTGGCCGCGGCCACCTGCATGGGGCGCTCCACCTCGCGTGGCGGCGGCAACGGGCGCACGAGCACGTAGACGGGGTTGGTGTGGAACCAGTGGTCGGTGCCGTTGGGGTTGCGGCGACGGCCGCGGGCGCGAATGTAGAAGCCGAGGCCGTCGTTGTGGTCGGCCACGGCGGGCACCATGTGACGCAGATGGCGCGGCTGCCCGCTGTGGGTGGGGCGCACGTCGTCGAAGCGTTTCATGACCTGTGGCTGGCCGGTGTAGTTGGAGATGAACTCCACGTCGTCGAGCGCCTGGATGGCGTTGCCCACACGGTCGCGACGCGGGATGTCGAGCGAGAGCCCGACGGTGATCTCGGCGCCCGGTGGCACGGCCACCACCTCGCCCATGCGAGCGGCACGAATGAGGTGGGGCGCGGCGAGCGTGAGGTCGAGGGCGCGCACGATGCCGCCTTCCTCTGCCCACGCACAGCCGGCGCGCAGGCCGGCCAGCACGTCGGCGGCCTCGCGGCCCGGGCACAGGACGTGGGTGCGCGCGGCCTCGCCTGGCCAGAAGTGGGTGGCGGCCGAACGGAAGCCCGAGGCGGCCGACGCCCCGGTGATGCGGAAGCCCTGGTCGAGCAGGCGGTCCCAGGTTCCGCCGAGGCGCGCCACGTTCGGGCTCCAGCGTTCGGTGTAGCCCTGGTCGCGGCGGCACTCGCGGAGGCCGAGGAGGTCCGCGGGGGACGGGCCGAGGAAGGGCCAGGAGCCTGGGTCGACGGCTCCGCTGGCGAAGAGCAGGGGGAGTGGCTCGTGTGGCGTGGGTGTGGCCTCACCCGTTGTGAGGCGGGAGAGATGGCGGCTCGGGTCAGCGTGCGACACCGCGAGCAGGTCCCCCGCCGCCGAACTCCAGCGCACGCCGCGAAGCAGCGTGGGCGCGGGGGTGGGGAGCTGGCCGCGCAGGATGCGTCCTGGGGCGTCGTGCCATTCGCGGGCGACCACCACGAAGTCGCATCCGTTGGCCTGCGCGTGCTCGAGGGCCTCGGCCGCGCTGTCGGCGGGCACGATGGCGAGGTCGCCGGCGAGCCACTCTCCCCGCGTCCAGGGCAGGCCGTGCGCGAGGCCAAGGCGCTCGGGGCGGTAGACGTGCATGCGGCGGTGGATGAGGCGCGACCACGGAGACGATGCCTCCGCGGCGTGGTCTGGCGCCTCGGCGCGTCCCGGGCTCTCGGTACGGGCAAGCCAGCTGGCGGCCGCTCCCAGAATGCACGCGGGCAGCAGGGCGGCCAGAACGCCGGCCGTGTGGGAGCGCACCATCTGCTTGCCCATGTGTTCCAGGGCTTCCACGGCATAGGGCTCGAGCCGCAGGCGACGGCGGATATAGGCCACGTAGGCCAGGAGGACGCCCAGGTAGAGCGCGGCGACGAGCTGGAACGCGGCCGCGCCCGCCTCGGGTGCCTGTAACCCGCGGGCCTGGCGAATCAGGGAGTGGAAGAAGAAGACGTCCATCACGGGCGAATCAGCGTGCGCGCCGCGCAGCCACGCGATCGCGTCGGGCACGAGGGCCATCAGCCCGCCCGCCGTGGCCACCAGCGGCAGGTAGATCAGGGCGCGGCGTCGCACGAAGAAGAGTACGAGCCCTCCCACCACCATCGAGGTGGTCATTCCCGCCGCGAAATGGACCGATGGCAGGGCCATGCGATCGCTCTCCTGTGTGGCCTAACGGCCCCAACGATGCCGGCTGCGACTGCCGGAGGAATCCGTGGGCTTGCTCTGCTTGCGGTCGCCAGGCCCTTCGCGCTCCCAGCGGAGCAGCGATGCGGTGGAGAAGCACCACGACAGAAACACCACGTAGGCCAACACGAACGCCGCCGCCGCCGCCACCAGCCCGGCGATGGCGATGGTCTCCTGCCCGGCAAGCCACGGGTGGAGCCAGGCGTACCCGAAGCACACGTTGGCCAGCGGGTGGGTCGTGTGTGGCGCTCCGACCAGATAGGGCAGCTCGCCCCAGAAGCCGCACAGCAGCACAGCGGCCGGCAGCCACAACGCCACGGCGGCCCGCCGCTTGGTCGGCACGCACACGACGGCCACCGACCCGAGGGTCGCGCCGCACAACGCGCCGAAGAGGAAATGGGTGGCAGGTCCCATCACTCGGCCCCCTTCCCTTCCTCGCCGGGCTGGCCGTCCGCGGGCGAGGGCGCCTTCGATGCATCCAGCACGCGGCCCTGGCGGAGCAGGCGGCGAAGGCGCCACTGCCCCTTCAGGCATCCCCAGATCGACCCGCTGGCCTGCACGCTCCAGTAGAACGGCCTGGCCACGTCGAGCGCCGTGCCGCGGCCCACCATGAGTTTGATGCCGCGGTACACGACGGCGGCCGCGTGGCGCACGATGGCCAGGGCGTGGCGACGCTTCCAGCCGCGCATCCGCTCGGCTACGCCGGGGTCGAACTGGGAGTGCAGCACGCCGTCGGCGGCAAACCGCGCGGCCTGCTGGAAAAACTCGCGCATCGACCCCCGCGCCTCGTGCCAGATCAGGGCCTGCGGCGCGTAGGCGGTGCGGTAGGGCGTCTGCTGTCCCATGCGGCGGTGGAACTCGCGGTCGGCTCCCGAGGTGTAGGTGAGCGCGTCGTAGCCGCCGATGGCCTCCACCACCTGGCGCCGCAGGAGATTGTTGCCGCCGCCCCACGGTGGCGTGCGCACGCCCTTGCCGTCGAAGTGGCGTTCGATGTTGAACGGGTCGCCGGCGGCGTAGAAGCGCTGAGCGAGGGTCTTGCCTGGCTCCACCTTGGTGCGGCCCACGGCGCAGCCGGCGGCCTCGTCGGCCTCGAGCGCCTGCGTCAGGTGGGTCAGCCACGTGGGCTCGGCGAAGCAATCGGCGTCGATGTTCGCCAGGAAGGGGGCGCGGCTGTAGTGCCAGGCGCGATTGCGTGCCGCGGGCCAGCCGCGCCGCGTCTCGTCCAGGCACGCCACGCGCAGGCAGCCGCCCTGGGGAGCCGTGGTGCGGTAGCCGCGTGCAATGGTGCGTGTGTCGTCGGTCGAGGCATTGTCCACGACGATGATCTCGTAGTGCGGATAATCGAGCGCCAGGAGCGCGTCCAGGCACCGGGCCATGCTCCGCCTACTGTTGTACGCGGCAACGACGACGGACACAAGTGGCACGTTGCTCACGGCCGCCCCCTCTCCCTGCGCCCGAGGAGGCAGGAGCGGAGGCGACGCAGCAGATGAGCGAAGCCGCACATCTCGGCCTCGAACTCGATGGGGGCGATCGTGCTGCCGTCCACGAAGCGGTGCAGGGCCATGCGCTCGGTGGCGGGGGTGTTGAGCCCGCTATCGCACGTGGCGGCGCTCTGGATGCCGGCTTCGCGCAGCAGGGCGAAGTGGCGGGGCGAGTAGGTGCCGTCGGGGTAGCAGAAGTGGTCGAGGGGGCGGCCGACGAGCGGCTCGAGCGCGGCGCGGTTGTCGCTGATCTCGCGCAGGAGTCCCTCTTTGTCTTTGGGGAGCACGTGGCGGTGGGTGTGGAGCTGGATATCGAGCCCTTCGGCCGCGGCGTCGCGAAGCTCGTCGGGCGTCATGAGCGAGAAGAGGCGCCAGTCGGCCACGAGGCCGTAGTCCACACCGAGGCGCTGGCCGAGCTGGCGCGAGAGGGCCACGCGGTGGTCCTCGGTGAGGTTCTTCTCCGCGTGGGTGATGATCTGCCACATGGCGTCGTGCCGTGCGGCGGGGTCGGTGAGGTCGATGGGGCTTGCTGCTTCGATGCTGAGGTCGGAGACGTCGAGTTGCTTGGCTTCGGTCTTCCACATCATGTACTGCACCACGAGGCGGAAGATGGGCGTCTGCTTCGTCACGTAGTACGTCGTGGCGTAGACGGTGGCGGGGAAGCCGTGTTGCTCGAGCACGGGCAGTGCCAGCCGCTGGATGCTGTGCCAGCCGTCGTCGAAGGTGATGACGGTGGCGCCGGGCGGCAGGTCGCCGCGGTCGAGGCGTCGGATGGCCTCGTCCAGTCCGAGCACGGGATATCCCTTCCTGGCCAGATAGGCCATGCGGTCGCGGAAGGTGTCGAGCTGGATGAACACGCTGGGGCGGAACTGCCCTTCGTCGGCCATGGCCACGCCGTGGTAGCACAGAATGCGCAGACCGCGCCGCGTGAGCCACCGGGCCACGTGAAACAGCCCCAGCAGCCTGGCCGCGCAATAGGTCGCTTTCTTGATGCGTTGGCGCATCAGCCTTCCCCCACTTCGATACGGCACGCGGGCGTCTTCTCGCACCACCGGCGCGCCCGCCCGCACACCACGCGCTCGAACAGGGAGCACTCGTGAGCGAATCCCACCTTCTCCACCACGTGGCGCGACGGCGCGTTGTCGCTCAGCACGGCGATGTAGGCGCGGGCGGCACCGAAGCAGGTGGCCGCCTCGTGGAGCATCTGCCGCAGCGCCGCCGTGTAGTGGCCGCGGCCCCGAGCCCAAGCCGGCGTGTAGAAGCCATACAGGGTCACCGAGTCGGGCGGGAAGCGCACGGGTTGGTGCACCTCCGACAGGAACGCGGATGCCTGGCGTTCGGCCAGCCAGCCCACGTGGGCGAGCCGACCGTCCTCGACGCGCGCGTACGCGTGGTGCCCCTGCTCCAGCCGCGCGAGCGCCTGTGCGAGGAAGGCCTGCCGCGGCAGGTCGGGATCATCGGGCGCGCAACATAGGATATCCGCCACGAGGTCGCGTGTCATCCCCGCCTCGGCCGTCGGCTCGGTGGCTTGGGCCACGTCGCAGGAGTAGACGCGGAGTTCGCGCTGCGACCAGGCCCACGCGGCCGCGCGTTTCGCGAGGAGCCACGGGAGGCGCACGGGGTGGCGCCGCAGCAGGCGTCCTGCCCGGCGGATCCATCGGGGGCGGATGTGGCAGAGGGCCAGCGCCCGTCGTGTGGTGCGCTCCAGCCCGCGAGTGACGCGGTGCAGCGTTCGCTGCCGGGGCGTGCCGTGCACGGTGAGCAGGTGCACTTGGTCGTGGCCGTTGGCGAATCGCTCCTTGTACTCGGCGCCGCCGGGGGTGATGTCGAGCGTCTCGACGCCTTCGGAGCCCAGGCGCTCGGCGAGGAGAAGCAGCAGCAGCTTGCCGGGCGAGTGCATGGCCAGCCGCGGCGAGTGGGCGATGATGCCCAGGTGCACCTCGGGGCCGCTGCGCACTCCCACGTGGGCCGCCGCCAACTGGTCGCCTGCCCAGAGCACGGTGGCGTGCAGGAGGCCGGGCTCGGCGTGGAGGCGCAGGTGGAAGGCGCGTTTGTGCGGGTCGTCGCGGAAGGCCACCTTGTTGTAGGCGGCGCCCTGACGCAAATCGTAGAGCGCGGCCAGCTCGTCGAGCAGCGGCGCAAAGGCGGCGGGGTCCGTGATCTGTTCGAGACGCACCTCACCGATGCGGGCCAGTCGATTGAGCCGGCTGCGGTTGCTCTTCTTGCGGAGCGAGCGGGCGATGGCGTCCGGGTCGTTGAGCCGCATGAGCGGGCGCGGATGGGCCTCCAGCTCGCACACGCTCCGTGCCGGTTCCTCTGTGACCCATCCCGTGGGCGTGCCGGGGGGCAAGTATCCGAAGAACAGGGAGCGGCCCGCCAGGGCGGCCAGAGCGGCCTGGATGAACGCGTCGGCGTCGTCGGGTTCGGCGAGCCAGCCGCGGTACTCGGCCTGGCGGTCGCCGGCTACGACGAGTCGGCCCGTGGCCTTTTCTTCGGCGAGAGCCAGCAGGCCAGCCAGCGAGCCGTCGGCGGACCGGGACGCGAGCAGCATCGGGGTGAACGCCTCGGCGTATGAATCGTACCACGCGAGGCCGAAGCCTGGACTCTGAAAGCCCGTGGCCCACGGGCAGCGGGCGTGGAGCGCCGCCCAGCTCTCGCGGAAGGAGGGGGCCCGCAGCCGTGCGGCGGCGTCGTCGTGGCAGGCGAGCTCGACGTTCACGATGCGCTGCCCTCCGCGCGACCGGCCCGCCGTGCGTGGCGGCGCTTCGCGAGGCGCGTCCGCAGGCCCGCCGGCAGCAGGGAGAACGCCAGCCAGGCCCAGCCAGCGGGGTCCAGCGGCCGGCGGGCCAGCGCCGCGAGCAACGCGCGGCGCCCCGCCGCCCATCGCCCCGCGCGAAGCTGGTTGATGGCGAACCGCCGTGGCGCGCCCCGGATGATGCGCCGGCAGATGCTCTTCGTGCGGGGGTCGTCGCTTTCGCGCGCGGTGCGCTCCAGCACCTCGACCACCCCGGCCTGCGCTTTGTCGCTCATGGACCAGAGCCCGCCGGGGGTTTCGCGATGGCGCACGAGCACGCGGTCGGCGCAGGCGTAGTGGTAGTGGCGGGCGATGCGTATCCACAGGTGCCAGTCCTCGGCCCAGCTCATGTCCTCGGGGAAGGCGCCGACCTTGTCGAAGCACTCGCGGCGAACGACGGGACACGACGCGGGCACGTAGCTGCGCTCGAGCATCGGGTAGTAGACGGCGCCGGTCGGGCAGTCCCAGGGCGTGGTGGGCAGGGGCTGGCCGTCGGGGTCCATGCGTTCGAAGCGGCAGTAGACGAGGCCCACGCGGCCGGCGTCGTCGAACAGGGGCATCTGCTGCGCGAGCTTGTCGGGCAGCCACAGGTCGTCGGCGTCGAGGAAGGCGACGAACGGGCCGCGGGCCTCGCGGATGCCGCGATTGCGGGCCGTCGAGGGGCCGCCGTTGTCCTGGCGGATGCAGCGCACGGGCTCGCCGTATTCCTCCACGATGGCCGCGGTGCCGTCCGTCGAGCCGTCGTCCACCACCACCACCTCGGAGTCGCGATAGGTCTGCGCCAGGACGGAGTCGACCGTCTTGCGGATGAACCGCTCGGCGTTGTAGGCGGGGATGACCACGCTGACGGTTGGCATCAGTGGCTGCCCTCCGCTGGCGGGTCGAGGAAGGGCGCTCGCAGGTCGTTGTCGCCCCAGCCGAGGTTCACGAGCCAGCCCGATGTGTCGGCGGGGACGGCGATCTTGCCCCGCAGGCTGCCGAGTGCGAAGGGCCTCTCGGCCGCGGCGGCGCGGAATCGGGAGCGCTCGTACACTGGCTGCATGGCGGGATGCGAGCAGGCGAGGGTCGCCGCACGGGGACGCTCGTCGTCGCGCGACGCGTCCACGAGGCTCAGGAGCACGCCGCAGGCAAGGGCGGAAGGGGCGATGCCGTCGGCGTGGGCCACCACAAGCCGGTCGGGACGGTCGTTGAGCACCACGTAGCCGGCGGTGGCGTCGCCATCCAGAATGCGGAACAGGCGGTACCGCACGAAGGGCAGATCGAGGCCGTAGCGCCACCGCAGGTAGTCCACGCCGGGCGCGAAGCGGAGGCTGAAGGGCGAGCGGTCGGGCAGCAGGTCGTCGGTGTAGGCGCGCTCCTCGACCACCGCCAGCCGCGCGGCCTCGGCGGGAAGGCGCGCCGCGCACTCGGCCAGGCTCGTGCGCCGTGCGGCCAGGACGGCGCGCCGCGCCAGGCGGCGCCAGACGGGCTCGCCGGGCCGCGGCTCGTAGGCCTGGTTCAGGTGGTAGAGCTTCACGCCGGGGTAGTAGGTCCACTGCTGCTGGCGGAGGATGCGATGGGTGTCGGCGCTGCCACCGAAGACAAGGCCGGCGGGGCACGTCTTGAGCCACTGCATGAACAGGTAGCCGCCGGCGCCGGGCTGGAGCGTGTAGAAGCTGCTGCCGAAGCCGACGGTCAGCGCGTCGTCGCCGCAGGCGAGGGGCATGCGCTCCACGCCCACGGTGCCGGCCACCGTGCCGTCGTCGGCCAGGAACAGGTGCAGGCTGCACCACTCGCTGGCCGCGTAGTAGTGGTCGACGAACGGGCGGTGGAGCAGGCTGGTGGCCTGGGCCACCTGCTCGGCGGCGCGGCGGAGCAGGCCGAAGTGTTCGGGCGTGTATTGCACGAGTTGCGCCATGCGCGTTGCATTCCGCCGAGGGTCGCGGCTCGGAGTGCCGGGGGTGTCAGAGCTGAGCGCCCGTGAGGCCGATCACCTGGCCTGAGACGAACGAGGCCGCGGGCGACAGCAGGTAGCGCACCATCCCCGCCACGTCGCCGGGCTCGCAGAGGCGTCCCATGGGCACGAGGGCCGCCTCGCGTTTCCGTTGCAGTTCGTTGGCCTGTTCGTGCATTCCCGTGGGCACGAACGAGGGGCAGACGGCATTGATGGTCACCCGGCGGCGCGCCAGCTCGGGCGCCAGGAGCCGCACGGTGTGTTCCAGCGCGGCCTTGCCCAACGAGTAGGTGGCGAGCGCCAGCACGGGCTTGTGGCTGGCCACGATGGAGCTGAGCGCCACGAAGCGGCCGCCGCCTTCGCCGGCACGCGAGAAGAGCAGGCGGGCGAGGCGGATGGTGGCGGAGGTGCCGAAGGCGAGCTGCCGCTCCAGCACGTCGTCCTGCACGTCGAGCAGGCCACCGTGAGGCGCGCCCGGCCAGGCGGCGTGCACCACGCCGTAGAGGGTTCCTTCGCCCAGCGCCGCCTCGACCTTCTCTTCCCAGAACGGCGCCGCCACGTCGGCCACCACCTGCGCCACACTCGGGCGCGCCAGCATCTCGTCGGCCAGCGGCCGGCGGTGCACCAGCCCGAGCACGAAGTAGTCGTCGCACAGCGCGGCCGCGATAGCCGTGCCCAGGCCGCCGGCGGCGCCCGTCACGAGCACCACCTTCTGCCCGGCGGCAGGCGCGGCGCCTTCGGTGGCGGGCTGCGCCGGCTGCGGCGCGGCGGTCGCACGCTCGATGTCCCGCTCCTCGTGGAGGCTGAAGCCCATGGCGATCTCGGATGCGGGCAGGCCCGAGCCGGCGTCCTGCACCACCACCTTGAGCTGGCCGGCTCGGCTCTCGGCGTTCCACGAGGCCACCGTGCCGTGCACCCGCACGCGACACGGGTAGTGGAGCGGCGCCACGAACCGGGCGTTCACCGTGCCCAGCAGCGCGTTGCGCCCCGGCAGGTACATGCCCGCCATGGCCGACGCCAGGCCCACCTGGAAGGCGCCGTGGACGATGCGCCCGCGGTAGTTGGTGCCCTCGGCGTAGGCGGCGTCGGTGTGCAGGGGATTGGCGTCGCCGGAGTTGCGGGCGAAGGTGAGGACGTCGTCCTCGGTGATGTCGCGCTCGAACTCGGCGGTCAGCCCCACCTTCAGCTCGTCGGCACTGTAGACCCGTGGTTCAGGCAGCACTGGTCTTGCTCCGCAGATAGTCGAGGATCAGCTCGAAGGAAACGAGCAACTCCAGGTCGTCGGGCGGCACGGACACGCCGAACTCCTCCTCCAGCACGCCGATCAGGGTGATGGTCGCCAGGGAGTCCCACTTCGCCACCGACGTGAAGCTGGCACGGGGAATCTCCGCTTCGCCGAGGCCGGGGAACACGGCGGCGAAACACTCCATCAGACGACAGTGCAGGTCAGGCAACCGAAGGCTCCTTCACGTCGTGAAACAGCGGCGGACACTTCGCGGCGAACTGCGCGTGCGAGAGAGCGAAGCCGCCCTCGGGCACGGCCCCAAGGAACGAGGCGAGGAACTCCTGGAGCGGACGGTTGCGCTCCGTCGGCGCGAAGTCCAGGTGGATCGTCTCCGCGTCGAGCTTCGCAAACAGATGCTCGAGGCAGCGGTGCTCGATGCGGCGGCCGAAGGCGCGGCAGCTCATCACCCACGTGTCCACCACGGGGCCGCTCGCCTCGGCCCGCCCCAGGATCGCGGCGATCTTGCCGAGAGGGCCGAACTTGTCTTCGTACGCCGCCACGAGAAGGAACGTGTCGGGCGCGGCCAGCCGCGCCTGCCACTCGGCTTCGCCCAGGCGGCGGCCGTTGAGGTTGAACTGGTTGGTCTTGTTGATTAGCTCGAAAGCACGCGGGTCGGGCGCCTTCGAGAAGTCGAGAGCGAGCGTGGCCTGTGCGTCAGCCAGGAAGCGATCGGGGTCGGTGCCCGCTGTGGTGTGCTCTCGCAAGTGGCTGGCGCTGCGCAGGCTTCCCAGCCGTATGCCGTCCTCGTCCGAGACGCGCTCCTTGCCGAAGAGGTCGCGCAACTGCTCCAGCAGCGCGTAAGCCGCCTGGTCGTCGCGGGTGGGGAACGGGAGGCACGTGATGTCCGGATACGCGGCACCCACCTCGGCCAGCTCCATGGGCGAGTCGTCCACGAACACCACGCTGTCCGCGGCGATGTTCCAGGCGTCGAGGATGCGAGCGACCGATTCGGACTTGCGTCCCCAGTGGACTTCCATGGGGAACACGCGGTCGGCCGGGAGCACCCTGTCGGGCCGGGCGAAGGCGTCCTGGGTCAGGGCGAGGTCGTTCCTGCTGGCCACGGCGATCAGCACGCCTGCCTCGGCCAGCGAGTGGAGAAGCTGCTGGTAGAGGCCGTGCATCTGGCTGTGATGGTCGAGGTCCCACGACACGCCGTCGACGCCCACCTCCCCGAGGATGCCGCGCCAGAGGGTGTCGTCGAGGTCGGTGATGAGGCCCTTCTTCGGCGCGGGCGGCTGGAGAAGGCTGACCAGCAGTTCGGCCACCGCGTCGGCGTGGGCGGGAGCGTAGGGGAAGCCGGACATGAGCTCGGACTTCGCGTCGAGCCGGCCGCCGAGCGGCGAGCGCGCGTCAAGGCGTTGGGGGTTGGCGAGTCGCACGTTGTCCATCTGCGCGGCTTCGGCCGCGGCAGTGGCCACGGCCTGCTGCACGCCGGCGGCGACCGGGCTCATCTGACTTCCGCTCGTGTGGGCGAAGGGTGGCAGCGGCAGCGAGGGCAGGAGGAGCGCCACGGGCATGCGCCCCGCGGCGGCCGCCAGGCCATCGAGGTACTGGCGAAGCCGGGCCTGGGCGGTGGCCAGAATGTCGGGGAGTTGTTCGGGGCGCCATCCTCCGAGGCTGCGGAGGCCGAGACGGGGGTCGAGGTCGGGCCACTCGATGACGATGGCGGCGGCCTGGGCGGATGATGTGGTGAGGCGACCGAGGGAGCCGGCGAGGTCGCCGTAGAGGCCGGTTTCCATCGTGACGGCCTTGCTGGGACACAGGCGACGCAGATGTGCGGCCAGAAAGGTTTCGAGATGGCCGGGCATGAAGCCGCAGGCGAGGAAGACCGTCAGGGGCTCGGCGTCTGGCGGCAACGCTTCGCGCAGGATCTTCAGTGCCTCGATCAGCTTCAAGTATCAACCCCTTCACACTTTACACGCGCGCGGCCAGGGTATTATAGCACCACAGTCGCCCGATTTCCACGTGGCGTGGAATGTACTCGCCGGGGTGCTATTTCCGCCGGGTCAGGCGGGCCGTCTGGAGGCCGAACACGGAGGGCGAGAAGAGGCTCAGGGTGCCTCGGTAGCCGCCGCCCCACACACCCACGCGGCGGAGCGCCAGCAGGGGATCGCCGGGGGCCACCGAGCCTACGTCGGTGGTGAAGGCGGCACGGTAGCCGGCTTCGGTCGCGATGACCTGCACATCGTGGCTGAGGCTGCCCTCAGGATAGGCGAGCAGGTTGACGCTCTCGCCGAGACGCTGCTCAAGCCTCTGCTTCGACTGCACCAGTTCGTCTCTGGCGCGTTCGGGCGGGGCCGTTGCCAGCCGCACGTGTGATGCGAGGTGCGAGCCGATTTCCATCCCGGCCCGCCGCAGTTGCTCCACCTGCTCCCAGGTCATCGGGCGGTGGCCTTGGGACGGGGGCGCGGGACCGCCGAGCGCGCGCGCCACGCGGTCAATGAGCGCGTCCATGTCCTCGGGCGGCAGCCGCAGCTTGCGCCAGGCGGTGGCCAGGGCGAGCTCGAGCGCCGCGGCGCCGTGGTGAGTGGCCAGGCTTGCAGGCGTGAGCGCCTCGATGCAGGGCACGTCCACGTCGGCGAGGCGCTCGGCGGCCGGCGGTGGCGCGCCGATGGCGCCGTGGACCACCTCGCGCAGGCGGTCCCACCACAGCATGCGATGGGTGCCGATCCAGCCCGTGGTGACGAAGAAGGCGGCGGGGAGTCCGTGCTCCTGGAGGAGAGGGAAGGCTGTCGTGAAGTTGTCGGCGTAGCCATCGTCGAAGGTGATGGCGGCGGTGCCTGGCGCGAGCGGGCGGCCCTCGCCCAGCGCGGTCACCAACTCGGACGGGCTTACCACGTGGCAGCGGGCGCGCAGGAAGCGGAGTTGTGCGTCGAACTCCTCGGGCGATACGCCCAGCGGCACGGGCTCCTCCGGCGTGCCGCCCACGCGGTGGTAGCGCAGCACGAGCGCACGGCCGGGGGGCACGACGGGCCAGAGGCGGGTGCCCACGGCGAGGGCTGCTGCGGCGTGTCGCGCGAGCCGCTTGATCATTCCTCGTCCTCTTCCACCACAGGAGGTGGGATGTGTGCCGCGCGACGAAGCTGCTGCGCGAAGATTGACGGGGAGAAGCGGCCGCGCAGCCCACGGCAGTCGCCGCAGCAGACATCCAGGCGACGCAGCGCGAAGGGATTGTCGCCGCGGCGCAGCGGGCCGCTGTCGGTGGTGAAGGCGGCGCGGTAGCCGGCCTCCTCGGCCAGGTCGGCCACGTCGAGGCTGTGGCACCCTTCGGGATAGGCCATGAGGTCCACCGTGCAGCCGAGCCGTGACTCGAGCGTTCGCGTGGAGTAGGCCAGCTCCTCGAAGGCGCGCTCCACGTTGACTGTGGTGAGCCGTGCGTCCGACACGGCGTT
>JADHXT010000017.1 GCA_016782825.1 Candidatus Brocadiia bacterium
CGAGGCCGACGTGCGCGCCAACGCCCGCCACTTCAAGAAGCTCCGCTTCAGCCTCTTCGGCGGGCGCTACGTGCATCCCACGGCCAAGCCCTTTCTCGACGACGCAGGCCGCCCCACCGACGATGGCAGCTTCTCCCACCGTCCGAACCCCGCGTGGTTCCACTCGCGAGCCGACGTGGCCGTGCGCGCAGCCGCCGACACCGACCTCATCGCCGACCTCATCCTCAGCGGCCCCGACACGCACCACTCGCGCGCCGTGCTCGAGGCCGCCCGCAACGGCGGCGACGCCGCGCCCTTCCTCCGCTACGTCGCCGCTCGATACGGCAGCTACCCCAACGTGTGGCTCTGCCTGGCCAACGAGTGGAACATCAAGAAGCCGCGATACGCGGCCAAGGAGATCATCGCCGCCGGGCGCACCCTCCGCAAGCTGCTCCCCTACCCGACGCCGGTCAGCGTCCACGGCAACACCGGCGACTGGGACGCCGCGCTCAACACGGACCCGCCGTGGAACGACCACGTCATCCTCCAGAACAAGATCCGCACGCTGCCGCTCTCCGCCGACTTTCTGGAGCGCAACCACCGCATCGGCAGCGACAAGCCGCTGATCAACGACGAGCTGGGCTACGAGGGACGCGGCGATCGCTTCACCCGCGACGACGTGATCGAGGGGCACCTGGGCGCCTTCCTCGGCGGCGGCTACGGCACCACGGGCTGGAAGCCGGCGAGCAAGAAGGGCCACTACTTCTGGGGCGCCTTCAAGGCAAGCGAACACTCCGCCGCGGCCCATCTGGCCTGGCTGCGCCACGCGATCGATGAGCACGTCACGTTCTGGAAGATGGAGCCCGTGAACACCGCCGCCGTGTTCGCGAACGCGGGCACGAACGCGCGGGCCATGGCGTGGCACGGCCGCGAGGTCGTGCTCGGCACCAACGCCGCACGGAAGGGCATCGTGGCCAAGCTGCCGAAGGGCCGCTGGGAAGGGCAGCAGTTCGACGTCATCGCCAGAAAACACACGGTTCTGGGACAGTCCACGGGGGGAACCGTCCGTTTCAGCGTCCCGCCGTCCCGAGCGGTGCTGACCCACTTCAGGATAGTATCGGAGTGAGTGACATGACGGGGAAACAACTGCTCCTGTCCGCCATCGCCCTGCTCATCGCCCCCACCGCATGGAGTGCCGGGCCCGCCCTGCCCGAAGGCCCCGGGCTGAGCGCCAAGTATCCGCAGGACGCCGGCATCGCACGCGACCCGAAGGTGGTGTTCGCCGAGAACTTCGAGGCAGGCCATCTGCGGCAGTGGGACGACACCGACGGCAACAAGCCGCCCAAGGTGGCCCTCGTTCGCACCCGCCCCTTCGTCCACGCCGGCAAGGTGGCGGCCCAGCTCGCCGTGCCGGCCGGCAAGGGTGTGGGGGCCGACCTCACCAAATGGTTCTCCCCCGGCCACGAGCAGCTCTTCGCCCGGTGGTACTGCCGCTTCGCCAAGGACTACGACCAGGGCAACCTGCACCACGCCGGCGGCAACCTGGTGGGGATGAAGAACCACTGGCTCCTTGGCGTGGCCGACCGCAAGCCCGACGGCACCGACCGATTCAGCACTGGCCTCGAGACCTGGCGCGACTGGAAGCGCAACGCCCCGCCCGGCGAGCTGTTTCTCTACACCTACTACCCCGACATGAAACGCGACCCCGACGGCCACTACTGGGGCAACAGCTTCAAGCCCGAGAAGAAGACGCTCCTCCAGCGCGGCCGCTGGCACTGCCTGGAAATGATGGTGAAGATGAACGACGTGGGCCGGGCCAACGGCGAGCAGGCATTCTGGCTCGACGGCCGCCTCGTGGGCCACTTCCGCGGCATCCGCTGGCGCACCGTCGCCTCGCTCCGGATCAACGGCTTCTGGCTCCTCCTCTACATCCACGACAGCCCCCAGCCCAACCACCTGTGGCTCGACGACGTGGTGATGGCTAAGGAGTACATCGGGCCACGTCGGGCGCAAGCCGAGTAGCCTGTCCCCATCGCCTCAAGAGACGGCCCGACGCGGGGCAGGCTGCTTCTTCCCCTCTCACTCTCACTTCCACCATGCTCCGACTCCCTCCCCCGCCGGGCTGACCCGTGCCCACATTCCTGGGCACGACGCGCAGTGGATGTTCTTCAGCTCGCTTCGGCGAGCTTGCGGCTCGGCTTCAGCCGAGCCTATAGCGTCGCGTTTCAACGCGACGGATGCCGACGGCTCCCCCTCCCCCTTCTTGAGCCTGCTTCAGCAGGCTTCTCGTCCTGGCGTCAGCCCTCGCCTTTCCGCACGGCTGAAGCCGGGACGAGAAACGCGTTGAAACGCGTTCCAGAAACGGGGGGAAACGCTGCCTGTCGGTGGCGTTGAAACGCCACCCTACAGCGGCGGCTGAAGCCGCCGCACAAGCCTGCTGAAGCAGGCTGAAGAGAGCCGGCGGAACATGTGGGCAGGGCTCAGCCCGCCGGGGGAGGGTTGGGGTGGGTGGTGTGTGCCGGAATCGCGGCCACGAACCCCGCCTCACACCCCTCCCGCTACCCCCTCCCGGTGGGAGGGGGGCGATCAGAACCGTGCGCTTCTGTGTAGGCGGGGCGTCTTCGTGGGCTGCGTAGCCTCGGCGAAGCAGGCTGCCCCGCGTCCGCCTCTTCCCCCTTCACTCTCCCTTTCACTTTCACTCCCACTTTCACTCCCGCCTCACAGGATGCCCCACGGCGCCCGCATGGGGCGGCTGAGCATGCGGTTGGCCACGTCGTCGTTGGTGAAGCGCTCGGCGGCGGGGTCCCACTTCAGCTTCTTGCCCCGCTCGATGGCGATGAGGCCGAGCTGGCACATGGAGTTGGTGCGGTGCCCCACCTCGGCCGGCTCCATGGTCTCCTGGCCTGTCTTGATGCCGTGGATGAAGTCGCCCTTGTCGCTGCGGCTGGGCAGGTGGATCTCGTCGGGGCCGATCACCTCCTTGAGCAGCGACGCCGGCTCGGCCTTCAGGCCGCCGCGCCCGAAGTGGGCCTGCACCCAGCCTTTCGCTCCCTCGAACCGCACGTACGGGCGGTCGGTCTTGTAGAGGAGGTCCACGCCGTTGGCATACTTGTAGCGGCACTCGAAGCTCAGCAGCACGTTCCACAGCCCCTCGGTGGGGAACACGCCAGTGCCCTCGACCTCGACGGGGCCTGTGCGGTCGGTGCCGTTGCCCCACTGGGCGATGTCGTTGAGGTGGGTGCCCCAGTTGCTGATCATCCCGTCGCAGTAGTCGCGCACGCGCATCCAGCCGGGCCGGGCGTAGCTCTTGGGCGTGTGGACGCGTTTCAGTGTGTAGGGCGCCATCGGTGCGGGGCCGAGCCACATGTCGTAGTCCAGCTCCTCGGGCACGGGCATGGTCGGCTGGGGCTTGCAGCCCACGTCGCCCTTGGGCACGCCGGTGCGGATGGTGTGGAGCTTGCCGAGGCGGCCGTTGAGCGCCAGCTCGCAGGCGCGGCGTAAGACGCCGATGGAGCGGAACTCGCTGTCGGTGCGGAAGGTGACGCCGTAGCGCTCGACGGCCTTGCAGAGCGCCCGGCCCTCGGTGATGCTGAGGATGAGCGGCTTCTCGCAGCTCACGTGCTTGCCCGCCCGCACGGCCCGGAGCGCGATGGGCACGTGCCAGTGGTCGGGGGTGGAGTTCATGATGGCATCGATGTCCTTGCGAGCCACCACCTCGCGGAAGTCGCGGGTGGCCTGCACGCCCTTCCACGCGCCCGAGGGTTTGCGGGCCGCGTAGTGCTTCTCCACGTCGCTCTTGGCGTTGGCGAGCCGCCAGGCATCCACGTCGCACACCGCCACCACCTGGGTATCGGGCGAGTGGAGGAAGGGCTTGAGATTCGCGTAGCGGGCCTGGCGCCCCATGCCGATCATCCCCACGGTGATGCGGTCGCTCGGCGCGGCCTTGGCGCCGGCACCCAACGCCGATGACGACACCACCGCCGGCGCCGCCAGCGCCGTCGCCATCGAGCCCAGGAATCGACGCCGGCTCGTCCGCTCGGCACTGCTTCGGGTATCCATTCGACCGGTCTCCTTGATTGTGTGCGGCAGGTACCACGCCGAGGCCATTGTGCGCCGCCACCCAGGCTGTGTCAAGGGCGTCTGAGCTTAGTTGACTCTGCCGTGCCATCGCGCTATACTCATGGTCTTGGACTATCCCCCGCCGGCGAGGCCGGCTGTGCGGCTGCACGCGATGTGCACGAGCGGTGCAAGAGGAGGTCGGCATGGACGTTACGAAACTGCTGGACAAGGCCCAAATGGCCTTCGAGCGCAGCAATTACGACTACGCCATCGATCTATACCTCCAGTTTCTCGACCTCCAGCCCAACCACACCGACGCGCGCAAGTACCTCCGTGCCGTCGAGATTCGCAAGTGGCAGGACCTCGGTGTCACCTCGTCGAGTGCCGGCGCGTGGATCAAGGGCATCGGCCCGCTCTTCACCGCGATCTTCTTCAAGCTGATCCGCAAGTACGAGAAGGCCATGGCCGCGTGTGAGGCCTTCCTGAAGAGGGACCCGCACAACAGCGTGGTGCTCACCCTGCTGGCCCAGTCGGCCGCGGGAGCCGGCCTGACCGAAACGGCCGTGCTCGTCTACGAAGACGTCCACACCCGCATGGGAGCTCCGACCAGCAAACCCGCCATCGCGGCCCACTGCCGGCGCCTGCGCGCCCTCGCCGCTCTGTACGAGGAGCAGGGCGAGTTTCCCAAGGCCACCCAGTGCTGGGAAGAGGTGCGGAAATACCGCCCCGGCGACCGCGAGGCCGACAACAAGATTCGCGACCTGGCCGCGCGCCGCTCCATGCTGGAAGGCAAGTGGGAGAAAACCGACAAGGATGACTTCCGCGGCAGCCTCAAAAACGCTGATGACGCCAAAGACCGCGAAGCCTCGCACCGCGATATCCGCACCTCCGACGATGTGGAAGACAATATCCGCCGCGTGAAGGCTGACCTCGCGCAGGACCCCCAAAACACACGCTACCTGACCCAGCTCGGCGACCTGCACAAGATGATCCAGCAGTGGGACGAAGCACGCGCCGTCTACGAAAAGGCCCAAGAGATCGACCCCAACAACTTCCAGGTGCAGGAGCGGCTGGGCGACCTCAAGCTCGCCGAGATGGACGTGGAGATCAAGCGCCTGGCCGCCGACGACAAGACCCGGCCCCAGGCCCAGGAACTCCTCCTCAAGCGCACGATGGTGGGCCTCGAAGACTACAAGAAACGAGCCAAGGCCCGCCCGCAGGACTTCGCCATCCGCTACCAACTGGCCAGCATCTTCTTCAAGCTCCAGAAGTACAAAGAGGCCGCCACCGAGTTTCAGGTGGCCGCCCGCGACCCCAAGACGCGCCGCCCCGCCACCTACCGCCTCGGCATCTGCCTCGAGCGGCAGGGCATGCTCGACCTCGCCATCCAGCAGTACCAGAAGGCCACACACGGCGCCAGCGTGGTGAGCAAGGAAGTGAAGGAGATGCTCTACGCGCTGGGCGAGGCCTACACCAAGCAGGGCCGCCTGTCCGACGCCCTCGATGCCTTCAAGAAAGTGTTCGATACCGACATGAACTTCCAGGACGTGGCCACCAAAATCCAGGACCTCTACGGTCAGGGTGCCGCCACGTCCGAAGAGGACTCCTGAAGCCCCCACCGCCGGAGGAATTGCATTGCCTCATTCGTTGTCCGCCCAGAAGCGCGTCCGCCAGGACGAGAAACGGCGCCTGCGCACCCGCGCCGTGCGTTCCAGCATGAAAACGTACACGAAGAAGCTCCTCAGCGCCCTGGAAGCCGGCGATGCCGACCAGGCCCGCACGGAGTACCGTGCCGCGAGCCGAGCGATCGACAAGGCCGTCACTCGCGGCGCCCTCCACAAGCGCACCGCCGCCCGGCAGAAGTCGCGTCTCGCTGCCAGGCTCAGCCGCCTCGCCGCAGCCACCGCCGAATCCTGACCCCCACCCTGCCACGGGGCGATGGGCGCACGCTCATGGACGCGTCCCTCCAGAACGCTTTGGCCCAGGCCCGCGCCGACTACGCCGAGATCCATCTCGAACGGCGCGCCACCACACAGATCGCCTATGTGGGCAAGGAACTCGAGGATATCTCGCAGTTCAGCTCCGTGGCGGGCTCGGTGCGCGCCCTCGTGAAAGGCGGCTGGGGCTTCGTGTCGTTCCACAGCCTGGACGACCTGCCCCACCGCGTGCGCATGGCCTGCGAGCAGGCCGCTATGGTCGGCCAGACCGAGAGCCACCTCGCCCCCGTGCCGCCCGCGGTGGCCCGCGTCGTGCAAGCCACTGTGGCCACCGACCCGCGCCAGGTGCCTCTGGCCGACAAGGAGGCCCTCGCCCGCCGCTACAACCAGCGCATCCTGGCCCACGACCACGTGCAGACCTCCAGCGTCCGCTACCGCGACGCCGCCGTCCAGTCCACCTTCGTCTCCACCGAGGGAGCCGAGGTGGAGCAAGAGGCCGTCTTCTGTGGCATGGCCGTGGCCGCCATCGCCCGCGATGGCGCCAACGTGCAGCGTGCCTTCAAGCAGGTGGGCGACCTGCGCGGCTACCCGATTTGCGAGGGGCTCGACGACGAGTGCGACCGCGTGGTGGAGCGCGCCGTGGCGCTCCTCGCTGCCGAGCCCGTCCAGGGCGGTCACTACACCGTCATCGCCAACCCCGTGCTCGCCGGCGTGTTTGCCCACGAGGCCTTCGGCCACCTGAGCGAGGCCGACTTCGTTTACGAAAACCCCCAACTCGCCGAGATCATGCAGCTCGGCAAGCGCTTCGGCCCCGACCCCCTGTCCATCGTCGACGACCCGACGCTCGACGGCATGGCCGGCTCCTACCGCTACGACAGCGAAGGCACCCCGGCCCGCCCCACCGCTCTCATCAAGGACGGCATCCTCACCAGCCGCCTCCACTCGCGCGAGACCGCCGCCAGGATGGGCGAAGAGCCCACCGGCAACGCCCGGGCCATCACCTGCGAGTATCCGCCCATCGTGCGGATGTCCAACACCTACATCGAGCCGCGCGACTGGGAGTTCGGCGACCTGGTGGCTGACACCGGCGACGGGCTCTACGCCTGCGGCTCCATCGGCGGGCAGACCGACATGGAGATGTTCACCTTCTCCGCCGAAGAGGCCTTCCTGATCAAGGACGGGCGCATCGCTGACCGCGTGCGCGAGGTGGTGCTCACGGGCAATGTGTTCGAGACGCTCGCCAACATTGACGCCATCGGCAACGACCTGGAGTTTCTCGGCGGCCTCGGCGGCTGCGGCAAGGAAGGCCAGTTTCCGCTCCGCGTGAGCACCGGCGCCCCCCACATCCGCATCCGCAACTGCCTGGTGGGGGGACGCTGATGCCCGTCGACCGCCTCCTCGAGCTCGCCAGCCGTCACGCCGATGCGGCCGAAGTGTTCTTCGAGGAAACCGAATCGCGGCCCGTCCAGTTCGAGAACAACCGGCTCAAGTACATCCACACCAAGAACCGCCGCGCGGCCAGCGTCCGCGTGATCGCCAACGGCCGCATCGGCTTCGCCAGCACCACCGACCTGAGCGACCCCGCC
This sequence comes from Candidatus Brocadiia bacterium, assembly GCA_016782825.1. Taxonomy (GTDB): domain Bacteria; phylum Planctomycetota; class PUPC01; order DSUN01; family DSUN01; genus BS750m-G60. The sequence continues at coordinate 7,562 of JADHXT010000017.1, forward strand.
CGCCTCGTGGCACAGGCCATGGAGAGCGCCCAGTTCGGTCAGGAAGCCAAGCTCGCCTTCCCCGGCCCGGCCCCGATGCCCTCGGTGGCCGTGCACGACCCCGCCGTGGTCAGCTTCGCCATCGAGCGCGGCGTGGAGCTCGGCCGTGACGCCATCGCCACCGTGCTCGTCGCGTATCCCGACGTGCTGTGCAGCGTGGAGATCAGCAAGTGGCTCGGCCACTCGCGCCTGGCCAACACCCAGGGCCTCGACGTGGCGAGCGACGCGACGGCCTTCGAGTGCTACATCAGCGCCCTCCGCATCCACGACGGCGGTCTCCTGTGGGTGGGCGAAGGCGAAAGCTCCCGCGCCCTCGTGCACGACATCGAGCGTTACACCGCCAAGATCGTGAGCGACATCCGCCAGGCCGAAACCGAATCCGCACCACCCGCCGGCGCCTTCCCCGTGCTGTTCACCGCCAAGGCCATGGGCCTCCTGCTCGAGATCATCCAGACGGCCGTGAACGGCAAGCTGGTGCAGAAGGGCGCCTCGCCCCTCGTCGGCCGCCTCGGCGAGCAGGTGGCCGACGCGCGCATCACCCTCGCCGACGACGCCACCCGCGACTACGGCGACGGCTCCGAGCCGCACGACGGCGAAGGCACGCCCAGCCGCCCCACGCCCCTCCTCGAACAGGGCGTGCTCCGCCACTACCTCTACGACCTCCAGACGGCAGGCGTCATGGGCACCGAGACCACCGGCAACGCCGTCCGTGGCTTCGCCGCCCCGCCGCAGCCCGACGCCACCAACCTGGTGCTCAGCGCGGGGGACGACCCGGTTGCCGACCTGCTGACCGGCATCGAGCGCGGCCTGCTGGTGGACGACGTGATCGGCGGCGGCCAGTCCAACGTGCTGGCCGGCGAGTTCAGCGTCAACGTCGGCCTCGGCTACCTGGTCGAAGGCGGCCAGGTGCACGGGCGCGTGAAGGACTGCATGGTGGCTGGCAACGTATTCGAGCTATTCAGCCGCATCCGCGGCATCAGCAACGTGCAGGAGACCCACGGCGCCATCGTGACGCCGGCAGTGTGTTTCGACGCGGTGAGCATCTCTGCCGCAGAATGAATTTGGCCGGGCGAGCCCCCAGAGCCATTGTGCGTGCCCTCGGGCACAAAGCACTCCGCATCATGGGCCGCCCGGCCTTCTTTCTTCTCCCCACAGAATGCCGGTATGCCTCGCGGCACTCGCCGTGCCTCCTTGATCGACCCCGGCCCCCTGCCTATAATTGGGACTCATCTTTACGCACGAAACGGCCCCGTCCCCGTCTAAGGAAGCCCGTATGCCGAAGCAGCGATCCGATGCCGCGGCCCCCCAGGGAGCCGCTGGCCGCGCCTGGTCCGAAGCCCACTCCCTGCTCGTCGTCGTCTTTGCATGCGGCGCCGTGCTCATGGCCTTCGAGATGGTCGGCAGCCGCATCCTGGCCCCCACGTTTGGCAGCACCGTGTTTGTGTGGGGCAGCCTGATCGGCGTGTTTCTCGGCGCCCTCAGCCTGGGGTATCTCGTGGGCGGCCACGTGGCGGACAAGCGGCCGAGCTTCTTCCTGCTGGGCTCGGTCATCGCCGCGGCGGGGCTCATCATTCTCGTGGTGCCCCTCTACGCCCCTGCCTCGTGCCGCGCCATCGACGGCGCCAACCCCGGCCACCGCATCAACCCCCTGCTGGCCTCGCTCGTCCTGTTCTTCGTGCCCAGCGTGCTGCTCGGCATGGTGTCGCCCTTCGCCGTGCGCCTCCAGGCACGCAGCGTGGCCACCATGGGCAACGTGGCGGGCCGGCTCTATGCGCTCTCCACCCTCGGCAGCATCGCCGGCACCGTGCTGGCCACGTTCTGGCTCATCCCGTCGTTCGGCACGAGCAACCTCACCAAGACCCTCGGCCTCACGCTCGTGGCCGTGTCGCTCCTCGCCATCCTGCCTCGCCTGCGTCAGCACTGGAGCAAGGGCGGCCTGAAGGGTGCCGCGGGCGGTGCCACCGCGGGCCTCCTGGCCGTGGTGCTGGCCATCCTGCCCTCGCCCACGTTCATCCCGCTGGACGATGGCGAGGTGCTCATGGCCGAAGCCGACTCCGCCTACCAGCACATTGGCGTGGTGCTCATCCCGCCCGTCCCCGGCACCACGCAGAGCCAGTGGGCCATCCGAATGATGTTCGACAAGTACATCGAGAGCGAGGTGGTCGTCGAGCCCTGCGAGGGCGACGATCCCGGCAGCATGCCCGTCACCGTGCTCCAGCGCGGCGCGAAGCGCCCTTCACCCTGGGTGAGCGACGAGGACAAGGAGACAACGCCCGAGCCGCCCTCCCACATCCGCCTCAAGACCCCCTACACCAGCGGCGCCAAATACACCGACATGCTCCATCTGCCGTTCATCTTCAATCCCGACCCCAGGAGCTGCCTCATCGTGGGCGGCGGCGGCGGCGTGGTGCCCACCATCTTCCGCCGCGACTACCCCGACATGACCATCGACGTGGCCGAGATCGACCCGCTCGTGGTCCGCCTCGCCGACGACTACTTCGGCTTCACCCCCAACGACGACAAGACGACCACTACCGTCGTGGACGGCCGCGTGTTCATCCGCGACACTCCGAAGCAATACGACCTCATCATCCTCGACGCCTTCACCGGCGGCCGCCCACCGTTCCACCTCATGACCAGGGAATTCCTCGAGCTGGTGAAGGCACGGCTCACGGACAAGGGCGTGGTGCACCTGAACATCATCAGCGCCCTCGACGGCCCCCGGGGCCGCTTCTATCGCGCCGTGCTCAAGACCTTCCACAGCGTGTTCGGCGCCGACCACGTGTACGTCTTCCCCAAGCGCTACGACAGCGATTACGGCTACACCGGCTCCGACACCGAGGGCACCAACGTGGAGGTGATCGCCACCCGCTTCGACACCGTGCCCAACCCCCTGCCCCCCGAGCAGGTGCTCCGCCGCGCCCGCAAGCTCGTCGAAAGCCGCCGCGTGCGCATCGCCGCCATCACGATTCACGCCGAGAACTACCGCCCCGAGCAGCGCACGCGCGACCTCGCCGACACGCCGCTCCTCACCGACGACTACGCCCCTGTGGATATGATGGTGATCGATTGAATCGAGCCGGCACGAGACGACGCCTTACGCAGGGGCCTCTGCGCCTGCCCCTTCCCTCTCCAATGCCCAAGCCACCGTGGCGTCCATCGCCACCGAGCAGTCCACGTAGCCCAAACGCTGCCAGAAGGGCTCGAGGATGAGGGGCAGAAACTGGTCTTCGCCTCCCAGCGCGTCCACCAACGGCGCCATCTCGCCCGATGGCTCGGTGTTGTGGGCGAATTGCACGAGGAGGGTGGCCGCGGCGGGCCTGTCGCCGGTGCGGAGGTCCAGCTCCTTGAGCTCCTCGCACGTGGTGCGGCTGGCCAGGAAGCCATCGAGGTCGATGGCCGTCTTGTCCTGGGTGGCTCGCTCGCCTTCGGCCTTGCCGGCCGTCATCATCTGGCGGATGAGCATGCGGCGGATGTTGAGCTTGTAGAAGAGCTTGCCGTCCACGATAGGCTGCCAGAGCGCGAGCCGAGCCACGTCCTGCCCCTCAGCCGCCGCCCGCCACGCCAGGCTGGCGCCCAGCCGCAGACCCACGAGCCCCACCCGTGCCACCCCCGTGCGCTCGCGGAGAAACGCCGACGCGGCAGCAATGTCCGCGATGGCGCCGGCCAGGGTGAAGTCGGTGAAGGGGCCTTCGCTGTCGCCCGTGCCGCGGTAGTCGAACCGCACGCAGGGGAACCCATGGGCCGTGAGACGGCGGGCCAGCTCGACAAACACGCGGTAGCCCTGCTTGTGCTCCTCGGCGAAGGGGGCGCAGAAGACGAACCCGCATCCACGACTCTCGCCGTCGGGCTGGTGGAGGACGCCGAAGAGGCGGCGGCCGTCGGCGGGGAGGAACAGAGGCTCTTCCATGTGCGGGGCGCCCGAGTGGCTGGGGGTGTGCTGATGCAGGAGACGGTGCTCCTTACTCGGGGAGCTTCTCGCGCACGAGGTCGGCGATGGCCTTCACGCTCTCGAAGCGCTCGATGCTGAACTCGTCGTCCTCGAGGGAGATGTCGAAGACCTCCTCCAGCCCGACCACGATCTCCAGCAGGCGCACGGAGTCGATCTCGAAGGTGTCCATGAGGTTATCGTCGTCGCCGATCTCGCCCGGCTCGACGGAGAGGAACAGCCGCTCGACGATCATGTCCTTGAGGGCGTCTTCGACGCTCTTGTCCTGATCCATCAGTTCCGCTCGCTCCAGCTTCGGTGTTGGGCTAGAAGAACATGCGGCGCACGTCGTTGAACGTGGCGAACACGAAGATCATGACGACCACGGCAACCCCTGCGATCAGGATCGCCTCCTGGATCTTCTGGCTCATGCGGCGGCCGCGCAGCTTCTCGTAGCCCACCATCACCAGGCGCCCGCCGTCCAGCGGCGGGATGGGCAGCAGGTTCAGCAGGCCGATGTTCACGGTCAGCAGGTGGATGAGCCAGAAGAAGTAGCCCCAGCCCCTGCGGGCCGAGACGTAGAGAATCTGGAAGATGCCGATGGGGCCGGCGATGTCCTTGCGGTTGGCGTCGCCGCTGATGAGCTTCTTGAGGACGACGTAGACCAGCAGGCCGGCGTCCAGGGTCTCCTTCGGCGCCTGGGCCAGCGCGCGCAGGAAGGGCTCCTTGTGCATGACCATCCTGCGCACGGGCTGCACGCCAAGCTGGCCGGCGGCCGTGGTGGCCGGGGTGACGGCGACGTCGAAGGGCTCGCCACCGTCGCGCTGCACGCGGAGTGTGCCGGCGTGGCCGAACATGTCGAGCACGTCGGCCAGGGGGCGGTAGAGCAGGTCGCTTCGGATGGCCTCGCTCACGTCGTTGCCCGCGAAGCCGAGGATCAAGTCGCCGGGCTTCAGCGGAGGCTCCGTCTCGCCATGCACGGCGTCCACTGCGTAGATCGGCACGGGGGCGATGCCGGCGGTATCGGCGAGCCAGATGCCGGATTCGAGGGTGACGGCTACATCGAGCTTTTCGCTGCCGCGCCGCACGCCGAACGTGGCGGTCTTGGCGCCGGGGGCCACGGCTTCCTCGATGCGCCACCAGCGGTCGACGGGCGTACCGTCCACGGCCACGATACGGTCGCCCGGCTTGAGCTTGCCCTCCGCGGCGAAGCCGGCACGCACGTAGCCGATCTCGTTGGGCAGGCGGATGGTGAATCCGGGATCGCCCTTCTCGATCACCTTGGGGGTGGCCTGGATGGTCTGCTCGGCGCCGTCGCGGCGGATCACGAGGCCCATCGGCTTGCCGGGGCTGGCCAGGATGACGCGGCGGAAGTGCTGCCACGTGCGCAGCGGCACGCCGTTGGCGCTCACCACCACGTCGCCCACCTTCAGGCCGGCCTCCTCGGCGGGCGAGTCGGGGGACACCTTTTCCAGCTCCATCGTCACGGAGTCGCACTGCACGCCGAGGCCATGCTGCTTTTCGCGGGTGGCCACGAGCGTGAGGGCATTGCCGTCGCGCTGAACGGCCACGGGCACCTCGAGCTCGGGCGTGGATTCCAGGACGGCCTGCCGCAGGTCGTCGAAGGCGGCCACGTCCTCGCCTTCCACACGGAGGATTCGGTCGCCCTTCTTTACGCCGGCGTTCCAGGCGGCGCTCTCGACCACCACGTGCGACACGCGTGCCTCGGGCACCTCGCGCCCCACCAGCAGCATGCACACGGCCAGCGGAATGCCGAAGACGATGCTGAACAGCGGCCCGGCCACGAGCACCACAGCGCGCTGCCCTGGCGTCTTGGACACGAATTCGTCGGGCTTGCCGGTGGCCTCCTCGCCTTCGTCGCCGCCGGCCATCTTCACGTAGCCGCCCAGCGGGATGGCGCACACCATATACTCCGTCTCGCCCCAGGTGCGGCTGAGCAGCTTCCACCCGAAGCCGACGGAGAAACGCTCGACGCGCACGCCCACCCACTTGGCCGCGATGAAGTGGCCAAACTCGTGGGCGATCACCATCAGCCCGAAGGCCAGCACCGCCAGGCCGATGCCCTTGGCCATCAGGAGCACGTTCAGGATCGATTCCAAGCCGTTGCCTCCTCACGAGCCCAGCGGTCGGCCGCGGCGATCTCCGCCAAGGTCGGCTCGGGCACCCGCTCGTGTGTGTTCATTACGTCTTCTGCCAAGCGGGCAATGTCGGGGAACGACAGCCGCCCGGCAAGGAAGCTCTTCACGGCCACTTCGTTGGCCGCGTTGAGCACGGCGCCCATAGTGCCGCCGGCTTCCGCCGCACGGAAGCCCAGGCCCAGGGCAGGGAAGCGCTCGAGGTCGGCCGGCTCGAAGTCCAGCCGGCCAAGCTCCGTCAGGTCGGCGGCAGCCACCAGGCCCTGCCGACGCTCGGGGTAGGTGAGCGCATACTGGATCGGCACGCGCATGTCGGGCAGCCCGAGCTGGGCGATCGTCGAGCCGTCCACGAACTCCACCATCGAGTGGATGATCGACTGCGGGTGCACCATCACGCGGATCTGGCCGACGGCGAGGTGGAAGAGCCACTTGGCCTCGATCACCTCGAGTGCCTTGTTCATCATGGTCGCCGAGTCGACCGTCACCTTCGGCCCCATGTCCCAGTTGGGATGCTGGAGGGCCTGCTCGGGCGTCACGTGGGCCAGCTCGTCGGCCGTGCACTGGCGGAAGGGGCCGCCGCTGGCCGTCAGCCACACGGTCTTCACCTCGGAGGCGCGGCCCGAGTGCATGGCCTGGAACACCGCGGAGTGCTCGCTGTCCACCGGCAGGATCTGGGCTCCCGTCTCGGCGGCCACGCGGGTGAGAATCGGCCCGGCCATCACCAGGCATTCCTTGTTGGCGAGGGCCAGCGTCTTGCCGGCGCGAACGGCGGCGAGGGCGGGGGCGAGGCCCGAGGCGCCCACGATGGCGTTCACCACGATGTCCACGTCGTCCGACGCCGCCAGCTCGGCCGCGGCCTGGGGGCCGCACTCGATGGCCACGCCGTTGCCGCTCACGCGCTCGGCCAGCAAACGGCCGTTCTCGTCGCTCGCCACGGCGACCACACGGGGGTGGAAGGCAAGCACCTGCTGGGCGAGCTCCTCCCAGCGGCTGTTCGCCGCAATGCCCACAAGCTCGAACCCGCTGCCGAGCTGATGGAGCACGTCCAGCGCACTCGTGCCGATGGACCCCGTGGAGCCCAGAATAGCCACACGCTTCATCGCGTGCTCCGTGCCGCAGAAAGGGCAGACATCCCCAATATCACCATTAACTACGCATTATACCAGATGCAGCGCGGGCACTCAAATCATCGGCCGGAACGCCTGGGGCGGGAGGTCAACGTGCCGCGGGGCGGGATGCCACGGGCGCGGGAAGCTTGGGCATGACATCGCGCTTCGGCTTGCCGCCATCGGGCCGTCGCTTGTTGTAGAAGGCGTCGTAGTAAGGCGCGTTGGCATCCACCCAGGTGACCAGCGAGAGCCACTCGGCGTCGCTCAGCCTGGCTTCCTTCTGGTGGAGGGCATCGAGCAGGGCGAGGATGAAGGGGCTCTTGTGCGAGCCAAACTCCAAAGGCCTTGACACGCTGGCGCCGCTGAAGCGGTTGGCCACACACACGAGCGGCCGCCCCCGCTTCTTCTGGCCGGGCACCGAGCCGAAGAGGGTGTGGAACGACGTGAGGAAGCCGTCCTCGGCTCGGGTGGCCGTGAGGCGGAGGCCGCCATCGGGCTTCTCGTCGCCGTGGCACCGCACGCAGTAGCGGTCGAGGACAGGCTGCACGAGCCACTCGTAGCCGAGGAGCCGATGCGCGCCCCACGGCGGCGGCGTGGGCGCCGAAGGCTCCCGCCGCGGCGCCACGGGTGCCTTGCTCATGGCCGGCGCCCTGCCCTGCGACTCGTGGCAGCCGCGGCAGCCACGGATCTCGCCGGGCTGGAGCGTGAGGGGGCTGCGCATGCGCCGCACTTCCATGTGGCGCTCATCCAATGCCTGAAAGTATACCGCCGTGTCGGCCGGCACGGTGAAGCATGCCGACCCGTCGGCCTCCACCGGCACCGTGCCCAGCACCCGCACGGGCGCCCACGCCCAGAAGCCGAACTTTCGTTCCCACGCGTTGCCGGGAATCCAACGCATGGCGCCAATCTTGTCGTCCAGCGGCCAGCCCACGCGCTGGAGGATGCGGAGGTGCTTCACGGCGCCTCGCGGCACGCCGTCGAGTCCCTCGTACACATCGGTCACGTAGCAGGTGCCCTGCGCCGTGGCCTCGGCCACGGCCTGCGGCACGACGGGCGGGCGCCGCCGGGGCCGCACGGGGATGGGGGCGACGCAGGAGAGCACCGGGTCGCGGTGGATGAGTTCCTTGTTGCCATGCACGTCGAGCAGGTAGAGGGCGAAGCCGCTCATGTTGCGCCCGCCGCCGCTGCTCAGCCCCTGCTGCGGGTAGGCGTACGACGCCAGGAAGCACCGCTCGGAGAGCGCCCACGGCGTCTGGTAGACCCCGCCCTTGTCGGGCACGCCGCCCTCGGGCACGCGGCTGCCGGCCATGGGGCCTTCCTGCGGCTTGACGAAGGGGGTGACGCTCTGGATGGCCGCCGGCGTGCTGATGCCCTCGCGGGGGTCGATCACCACCACGGGGCCGTAGGCGAAGGTGTGGTGGCCGGTGGCGATGCTCACGAGCTTGGGGCTGCCGGGGATGGAGCGTGTGTCGCGGAAGCCGAAGGGGGCGCGCATGTGCTGGTTGAACACGGCGTCGGCCATGGTGCCGTCGGGGCGCATCGTCCACACGGCGTGCACTTCCAGGAAGTGGCGCTCCTGGTATTCCCAGCGGGTGTATGCGATGCGGCCGTCGTCGAGGCTGTGGGGGTGGCGGTCGATGTCCTTGTTGTCGTTCAGCCGCCAGAGCCGGCCGTCGAGGGCGCGGGCGTAGAGGTTGATCACGGTGTGGTCGGCGGAGAACTTGCCGCACTCGCTCGACCGCCCCGAGCGGTCGGAGGCGAAGACCACGGTGCCGTCGGCGCAGTAGGTGGGCTCGAGGTCGCTCCAGTAGGCGTGGCGGGTGAGCTGCCGCAGGCCGGAGCCGTCGAGGCGGCACTCGTAGATGTGCGTCGGCTCCTGGTGGCCGCGGAGGCGGAACACGTGGTCGCCGGAGGCGGTGTCCCACGGCGGCGGCCACTTGTCCTGCCGGGCGTAGCCAAACACCACGCGGTCGGCGTCCCACCACAGGTCGATGCCGTGCACGTGCCCCGGCCCCAGCTTGCCCTGGAGCGCGCCCCGCACGGCGCTGCCGGGCTCCAACCCGCTCTTCACGCAGATGTCGCCGCCGGGCTTGTGTACCCAGGGATACTGCGAGCCGGTGATGTTGCGGTGCGAGTGCGCGGGATAGAGCGACACGAAGAGCACCTGCTGGAAGTCCACGGCAGGGTTGGCGAGCACGATGGGCCGCGTGGCGTGGCGTGCGGCGAGCCACAGCGTGCGGTGGGCGGTGAGGTCGTCGGGGGCGCTTTGGAGACTCTCCACGAGCTGGCGGCGGATGCCGGCCAGGGCGGCGAGCTGCCTGGCCACCATGGCGCGGGTGGCGACAGGGGCGCTGACGGGGATCTCGGAGGCCGCTCCCCTGGCTCGCGCGACGATCTTGTCCACGGAGCCGAGAAGCTGGCGGCCGTCCCTGTGGATGCCCCACACGATGGCCTGGCGGGCGTAGTCCATCTCGAGCAGCCGCTCGGGGGGCAGCTTGGCCCAGGCGGCGAACCACGCGGGGGCATCGGCGCGGGGCCAGGCGATTCTCTGGCCGCCGTTGTCCTGGTTCACCTTGGTGGCGATGGCCCACTCGGCCAGCGCGCGCACGAAGGGGTCGCCGTGTGCGAGCAGGCCCGCGGCCTGTGCGGCCCCCTCCGAAGTGAGGCGGCGCTGCTGTGCCTTGTCGAGGAGCTTCTCTGCCACGGCCGTGCTGGCGGCCACGGTGCATTCGGCGGCCTGGCCACACGCACTCACCGCGAGCGCAAGGAGTGCAAGACGCCGAGCGAGCGGCCGACCCACTGCGGGACCCATCAACGCCCCCTGTCCACGGTCACGACGGGAAGCTTGGGCACCACGTCGCGCTTCGGCTTGCCGCCATCGGGCCGTCGCTTGTTGTAGAAGGCGTCGTGGTAAGGCGCGTTGGCATCCACCCAGGTGACCAGCGAGAGCCACTCGGCGTCGCTCAGCCTGGCTTCCTTCTGGTGGAGAGCATCGAGCAGGGCGAGGATGAAGGGGCTTTTGTGCGAGCCAAACTCCAAAGGCTTTGACACGCTGGCGTTGCTGAAGCGGTCGGAGCACGACACGAGCGCCCTGCCCCGCTTCTTGCTGCCGGGCACGCTGCCGAGCAACGTGTGGTACGAGCGAAGCAGACCATCGGGCGCGCGGGTGGCTCGGAGGTCGAAGGGGGTCTTCGGCTGCTGGCCGTCGTGGCAGCGGACGCAACGGCGGTCGAGGATGGGCTGCACGAGCCACTCGTAGCCGAGCAGACGCTGCGCGCCCCACGGCGGCGGGGTGGGCGCGCGCGGCGGCTTCCTGAGAGCCATCGGCGCCGCGGCCTGCGCGGGAGCGCGGGCCTCCGATTCGTGGCAGCCGCGGCACCCGCGGGTCTCCCCGGCCTTGAAGCTCACCATCGACCGCATCCGCCGCACCTCCATGTGCCGTGCGTCGAGCGCCTGGAAGTAGACCGCCGTGTCCGACGGCACCAGGAAGCTGGCCGAGCCGTCGCCCTCCACGGGCACATCGCCCAGCACGCGCACGGGCGACCAGCTTCGGAAGCCGAGGTGCCTCTGCCCCGCCACGCCAGGAATGTAGTGCATGGCCCCGCGCACGTCGTCGAGCGGCCAGCCCACGTGCTGCGCCACGCGGATGTACTTCACCGTGCCCCGCGGCACCTCGGGCATGCCGTCGCACACGTCGGTGACGTAGCACACGGCCGCCTGCTGGCCGGGGCTGACCACGTCGGCGGGGATGGGCGGCCGCACGCGCCGCCGCAGCGGGATGGGGAAGACGCAGGACAGCAGCGGGTCGCGGGTGACGAGTTCCTTGTTGCCATAGGTGTCGATGAGGTAGATGCCGAAGCCGTTGGAGTCGACGCCGCCGGGCGCCGGGCATCGGGGGCGGGCGTAGGCGTAGGAGACGAGGAAGCAGCGGTCGGACAGCGCCCACGGCGTGTGGTAGAGCCCGCCGCGGTCGGCCACGCCGCCGCCGGCAGACGGCGTGCCGGCCATCTTGCCTTCCTGCACGCGCACGCCGGGCGTGAGAATCTCGATGCCCGCCTCGGCGTTGGTGCCCTGCTGCGGGTCGGCGATGACCACGGGGCCGTAGGCGAAGGTGTGGTGGCCTGTGGCGATGCTCACGAGCCTGCCGGTGCCGGGGATGGAGCGGGTGTCGCGCAGGCCGCAGGGGGCGCGCATGTGGTGCTTGAAGAGGGCGTCGCTCATGGTGCCGTCGGGGCGCACGGTCCAGATGGCGTGCACCTCCATGAAGTGGCGCTCCTGGTATTCCCAGTGGGTGTAGGCGATGCGGCCGTCGTCGAGGCTGTGGGGGTAGCGGTCGATGTCCTTGTTGTCGGTGAGCCGCCGCACGCGGGAGCCGTCGGGGGACATGATGTAGAGGTTGGGGTTGGCGTGGTCGTAGCTTTCCTGGCCACACTGGGCCGAGCGGCCGCAGCGGTCGGACGCGAACACGATGTCGCCGCTGGCGCAGTAGGTGGGCTCGAAGTCGCTCCAGTAGCGGTGGCGGGTGAGCTGCCTGGGCGCGGAGCCGTCGAGGGGCGCTTCCCAGATATGGAGCGGCTCGATCTCCTGCCGCAGCTTGTAGACGTTGTTGCCTTCGGTGAGGTAGTGCGCGGTGTTCACCGGCGGCGGCCACTGGGGCAGGCTGGCGTAGGCGAACACCACGCGATCGGCGTCCCACCACAGATCGAGTCCCCACACGTAGCCCGGCCCGGGCCTGCCCTTCAGCACAGCTTCGGCCCCGGCGTCGGGCTTAAGGCCGGCCAGCACGAAGATGTCGCCGCCGGGCTTATGCTTCCAGGGGTAGGAGCGGGTGATGTTGCGCACGGTGTGGGCGGCGAACTGCTTGACGAACACGAGCCGCTCGGCGGCGAGGCCGTGGTGGGCCATGACCGCGGCGCGCAGGCAGCGGCGCGCGGCCAGCCAGAGCGCCTGCCGCGCCGCGGTATCGCTGGCGGTTGCCATGCGACGGCGCGTCGCGCGCAGATCGGCCATCGCGGCCGCGGGCACCGTGCCGTGGGCCGCCATGCGTTCGGCCCGGGCGACCATCGCGTCGACGGAGGCCAGGAGCCGGGCCGCGTCGCGGTGGGTGCCCAGGCTCACGGCCTGACGCACCCAGTCGGCTTCGAGGCGGGCCGCTGCCGGCACGGCCATCCACCTGGCGAACCACTCGGGCGCCTTCGGCTTCGGCCACACGAGCGCCTGCCCGCTGTTTTCGCCGCCCACTTTCATGGCGATGGCCCACTCG